>JALSIO010000094.1 GCA_026989995.1 Myxococcales bacterium | reverse complement strand
GACGCACCTCCAGCGTGCCCCGGTACCAGAGGTCCCCCACCCGAACCGGCCCCGGACCCAGCCGGAGCGACTCGACCCGACCGCGGCCCGGCACGAGCACCGCGCCACCGGCCACCCGCACCTCGAGGGGGGGCGTCCCGCGGACACCGAGTCGCAGCGGACCCGGACCGCGATGCACGAGCACGCGGACCTCGGGAGCCGGGGAGGGCCCGTCTGCCGGAAGCGGGCCGTCGGCCCGGGCGCCCCCGAGGGCGACGGCCACGCCGGCGAGGATCGCCACCCCGCACCCGGCTGCCTCCGCGATCTCCCCCCGCATCGCGTGCGCTGTATCGCACGAACCCTCGGGGGGGTCAAGGAGGCCGGCCCCCGAGGGGGCACCGCTCAGCGGGCGGCGTCAGTCCGGAGCCCCTCGGCGAGGCCCGTCTCCTCCCAGGTGAAGCCGGGTCCGCGGCGGCCGAAGTGCCCGTGGTAGGAGGTGGCCCGGTACACCGGACGCCGGAGGTCGAGGCTCTCGATGATCCCCCGCGGCGTGAGGTCGAAGTGCTTGCGCACGAGGCGCACGAGCTCATCCTCGGGGAGGCTTCCGGTACCGAAGGTCTCCACCCGGATGGAGACCGGTTCGGCGACACCGATGGCGTAGGCCACCTGGACCTCGCAGCGCCGGGCGAGCCCGGCCGCCACCAGGTTCTTCGCCACGTAGCGCGCCGCGTAGGCCGCACTCCGGTCCACCTTGGACGGGTCCTTGCCGGAGAAGGCGCCGCCGCCGTGGCGGCCCATGCCGCCGTAGGTATCGACGATGATCTTGCGCCCGGTCAGGCCCGCATCGCCCATGGGCCCTCCGATCACGAAGCGGCCCGTGGGATTCACGTGGACCACGGTGTCGTCGTCGAGGAGCTTCGAGGGGATCACCGGCCGCACGATGTGCTCGAACACGTCCCGCCGGATCTGTTCGTGCGCCACGTCCGGCGCGTGTTGGGTGGAGACGACCACCGCGTGAACCCTCGTCGCGGTCCCGTCCCGGTACTCCACCGTCACCTGGCTCTTGGCATCGGGCCGCAGGTAGTCGAGCTCACCGGACTCGAAGAGCAGGCGATGGCGTTCGATCAGCCGGTGGGCGAGGTGGATCGGGGCGGGCATGAGCTCGTCGGTCTCGTCGCAGGCGAAGCCGAACATCATGCCCTGGTCGCCGGCCCCCTGCTCCTTGTGCAGCCCCTCCCCCTCCGTCACCCCCTGGGCGATGTCCGGTGACTGCCTGCCGAGGGCGAGCAGGACTCCGCAGGTGGAGGCGTCGAAGCCCATGTCGGAACTCGTGTAGCCGATGTCGTGGATCACCTGGCGAACCAGGGCCGGGAAGTCCACCACCGCCCGGGTGGTGATCTCGCCGGCGAGCACCACCAGGCCGGTCGTGGTGAGCGTCTCGCAGGCGACCCGGGAGCCCGGGTCCTGGGCCAGCAGGGCGTCGAGGACGGCGTCCGAGATCTGGTCGCACATCTTGTCCGGGTGCCCCATCGACACGGACTCGGAGGTGAACAGGGTGCGGGCCATGGGTCTCTCCTGGGCGGGGCGGGCGGACTGTAGGCGAGCCGCCCCGCCCCTTCAACGCGAGCGGGAGCGCCCGGGGGGCATCAGCCGGACTGCTGGAAGTCCTGCTCGTCGGTCAGCTGCTCGATGAGTTCGGCCACCGCCCGCACGGCCTCGACCGCCTCCTCGCCCCGCGCCCGGATCCGGACCACCGTGCCCCGGGTCAGCCCCAGCGAGAGGATGGAGAGCACGCTCGAGGCGTCGACCCACTCGCCGCCGTGGCCGAGCTCCACCTCGGCCTGGAAGCGCGCCACCAGCTCGGCCACGCGCCCGGCCGGCCGGGCGTGCAGGCCCGCCGGGTTGCGGACCTCCACCACGCCTTCGACCACCTCGCCCGCGCTCACCGCTCCCCGTCCGGCAGCAGCTCCGAGGCGACGCGGATGTTGCGCTGGCCGTAGCTCTTGATCAGGGCGGCCAGCTCCTCGAGCGGGCCCTCCCGGGGGTGTTCCGCCAGCTTGATGAGCATGGGGAGATTGAGCCCGGTGACCACCTCGACCCTGCGCTCTCCCAGGAAGGAGAGGCTGAGATTCGAGGGGGTGCCCCCGAACATGTCCGTCAGCACGAGCACGCCCTGGCCCTCGTCGGCCCGGGCGAGCGCCTCCTCGATGGCCTTGCGCAGCTCGTCCACGCTGCGCCCCGGATCCACGGCCACCGACTCGAAGCGCGGTGCTCCCGGCACGATCAGCCGGACCGCCTGCAGGAACTCCTCGCCGAGGCCGTAGTGCGTCACGATCACCACGCCGACACTCACGTGCGTCTCTCCACGTCCCGATGGCTCACGCTCACCTTGCGGCCCGCCTCCCGGAGCCGGGACGCCAGGGCCTCGGTGACCGCCACCGACCGATGCTGGCCGCCGGTGCAGCCGATTCCGATGGTGATGTAGGCCTTTCCCTCCTCGTCGTAGAGCGGGAGCAGGAAGCCGAGGAGGGAGCCGAGGCGTTCGAGCAGGGTGACCGTCCGCTCGCTCGCCAGCACGAACTCCGCCACCCGGCTGTCGAGCCCCGTGCGCTCGCGGAGCTCCGCTTCGAAATAGGGGTTGGGAAGGAAACGCACGTCGAAGAGGAGATCGGCGCTCTCCGGCACGCCGTGTCGGTAGCCGAAGGAGACCAGGTTCACCACCGTCTGCCGCGGCGCCCCGCCGAGGTGGCGGAGCATGGTCTCGCGGAGCTGATGCACGTTCATGGCACTGGTATCGATCACCAGGTCGGCCATGGCGGCGACGTCCGCGAGGAGCCTCCGCTCCGCCTCGATTCCCTCGCTCACCGGACGGTCGGGCGAAAGGGGGTGCACGCGCCGGGTCTCCCGGTAGCGGTGCTCGAGCACGTGGTTCGCGCAATCGAGGAAGATCAGCTCGATTCGGGCCCCGGAAGCCCGAAGCTCCCGAATCGCGGTGGGGAGATCGTTCAGGAAGGCACCCTCCCGGGCATCGATGGCCAGGCCGATCTGCCGGATGGGAGGCTTGGCGACGGCGCAGAGGTCGAGGAAGCGCCCCATGAGCTGCGGCGGCAGGTTGTCGACACAGTAGAAGGAGCGGTCTTCCAGCGCGGCCATGGCGGTGCTCTTTCCGCTGCCGGAAAGCCCGCTGATCAGGACGATGTGGGTTCCGCTCGGCTCCTCCATCCACCCGGCCTCCGGTCCCCGGCCCGGCCCGCTCCGGCCCGGCGCAGCCCGGCCCGGCGCAGCCCGGGCTCAGAACTTGGCCTCCTCCTCCTCGATCGCGCGCACCACGTCCTCGACCGTCTCCGCCTCGAGGAGCTGCTTCCGAAAGGCCGCGTCGCGGAGAAAGCGCGAGATGCGCGCCAGGGCCTTGAGGTGCTGCCCGCCCGAGTGCTCGGGAACCACCAGCAGGAAGAAGAGGTGGGTGGGCTGCCCGTCGATGGACTCGAAGTCCACGCCCCGCCGGCTCCGCGCGAAGCTCGCGACCAGACGGCGGAGCCCGGGAAGCTTCCCGTGGGGGATCGCGACGCCCTCCCCGATGCCGGTGCTCTGGAGGGCCTCCCGCTCGAGCAGGACCTCGAGCAGACGGTCTCCGTCGATCTCCGGCTCGGCGGCAGCGAGCGCCCGCGCCATCTCCTCCAGGACCTCCCGCTTGGTGGCTCCGGTGAGGTCGAGGAGCACCGCGTCCTTCGCCAGGATGTCCGTGATCTTCATGGACGCTCCCCATGGGCGCGGGCCGACACTAGCCGACCTGTCGCCGCTTCGTCGAGGAGAGGATGTTCATCGCCTCCCGGTACTTCGTCACCGTCCGGCGGGCGATGTCGATGTCGGCCGCCTTCAGCATCTCGGCGATGCGCTGGTCCGAGAGCGGTCGGCGGGGGTCCTCGGCTGCAATGATCCGCCGGATCTTCTCCTTGACGCTCTGGCTCGAGAGCGCCTCCTCGCCGTTCACGCGCGAGATGCTCGAGTTGAAGAAGAACTTGAGCTCGAAGATTCCCTGGGGCGTGTGGACGTATTTGTTGGTGGTCACCCGGCTCACCGTGGACTCGTGCATCTCGATGTCCTCGGCGACGTCCCGGAGGTTCAGCGGGCGCAGGTACTGGATGCCCTTGTCGAAGAACTCCCGCTGGTGTTTCAGGATGCTCTGCATCACCTTGTAGATCGTCCGCTGCCGCTGGTGGATGGACTTGATCAACCACACCGCCGAGCGGAGCTTCTCCTGCACGTAGGCCCGTGCCTCCGAGCCCGCCTCCTCGTCGCGCGTCACCACCTCGCGGTAGAGCTGGCTGACCCGCAACTTCGGCAGACCGTCCTCGTTGAGCAGGATGTGGTAGTCGTCGCCCACCTTGTAGACGTAGATGTCGGGCGTGATGTAGACGGGGTCCTCGCCGCCGAAGGCCCGCCCCGGACGCGGCTCGAGGCGCCCGATCACCCGGGCCGCCGCGGCGACCTCCTCCACCGTCACGCCGAGCGCCTTCGCGATCCCGCGGAAATCGCGCTTCTGGAGCCGGTTCATCTGTTCCTCGAGGATCCGGCCCACGAGCGGGTCGTCGATGCCGAGAGCGCGTACCTGCAGCAGCAGGCATTCGCGCAGATCGCGCGCCGCCACTCCGGTGGGATCGAAGGACTGCACCTTCGCGAGCGTCTGCTCGACCCGGTCGACCGGAACCCCGGCCGCCTCGGCGATCTCCGCGAGCTCGGCAGCCAGGAAGCCGTCTTCGTCGAGGTTGCCGATGATGAAGGTCGCGGTGCGCCGCTCCTCGTCGTCGAAGTGCGAGAGGTGGAGCTGCCAGAGGAGATGGTCTGCGAGCGATGGGGCCCGAGTGAGCGTGGCTTCGAGGCTTCGGCGCTCGTCCTCCTCCCGGGCCCCGGAAAGCCCCGTCTGGGGATAGGCCTCCATGTAGCTCTGCCAGTCGATGTCGGCGACCTTCTCGGCGTCGGTGGGTTCGCGATTCTCGGGAGGCGCCTCGGCCGGCTCCCCTTCGGGCGCTTCCACCTCGTCGGCGACCTCTCGGGGCAGATCCCCCTCTTCGGCTTCGGCGACCTCCTCGAGGCAGGGGTTCTCCTGGAGCTCCTGCTGGATCACCTCGGAGAGCTCGAGCCGGGAGAGCTGCAACAGCTTGATGGCCTGCTGCAGCTGGGGCGTCATCACCAGCTGCTGGGTCAGCTTGAGCTGCTGTCGGAGCTCGATGGCCATGGTCCCGTCACCCGCTCAGTCGAGGCGGAATGCCTCCCCCAGATAGATCTCCCGGACCCTCGGGTCGGCGGCGATCTCCTCCGGGCGTCCCTCCCGGAGCACCACGCCCTCCTGGATGATGTACGCGCGGTCGCAGATGGACAGGGTCTCCCGCACGTTGTGATCCGTGATGACCACGCCGATTCCGCGCTGCCGGAGCTGCTCGATGATCTTCTGGATGTCGATCACCGCGATGGGATCGATGCCGGAGAAGGGCTCGTCGAGGAGGAGGAAGCGCGGCCGCAACACGAGCGCCCTCGCGATCTCCACCCGGCGGCGCTCGCCGCCCGAAAGGCGGTCCGCACGGAGGT
>JALSIO010000093.1 GCA_026989995.1 Myxococcales bacterium | reverse complement strand
CGAGCGGGGCCTCGAGGGCATGTACCTGACGGTGCTCGGGACTTCCGCCGAGGCGGGGGACGGAGGAGAGGTGGGGCGCGGCAACCGGCCCTGCGGCCTGATCACCCCGGGACGCCCCATGTCGCTCGAGGCGGCCGCGGGAAAGAACCCCGTCGCACACGTGGGCAAGGTGTACCAGCTCCTCGCCCTCGAGCTCGCCCGAAGGATCCACGAAGGCGTGCCCGGTGTGCTCGGGGCCACCGTCTCGCTGATCTCGCGGATCGGCTGGCCCCTGGACCAGCCGTGGCTCGCCTCCGCCCGGCTGAAGCTGGCGCGTGGGGTCGGTCTCTCCGAGGTGGCGGCCCCGGCACGGGAGCTCCTTGAAGGGGGCCTCGACGGTGTGGATGCCTTCGTGCAGCGGCTCGTCCGGGGCGAGCTCCCGGTCTGCTGAGCCGCGGTCCGCTGCGATCGGCCGGGCCTTCGCCGCGGCGCCACGGGGCGCCACGAGGAAGCACGGCGGCGCGGCCGTCGCTCAGACGCCCTCCCGGGCCCGTGGCGCCGCCTCGCCGGCGGCCTCGGGTCGAGCACGCGGGCGCCGGCGGCGCGGAGCCAGCCGGGCGAGGGCGGCGCGGAGCCGCTCCTGCCCCGCGTCGATGAGGTCGTAGACGACGGGAACCACCACGAGGGTGAGGAGCGTCGATGTGACGAGCCCACCCATGGTGATGGCGGCCATGGGGGCGCGGAACTCGGAGCCGATGCTCTCGGCCACCAGCATGGGGACCATCCCGAAGACGAGGGCCCCAGAGGTCATGAGGACCGGTCGCATCCGCACGGGGCCGGCCTCGAGCAGGGCCTGCTGGCGGCTGTGCCCACGGGCCCGAAGCTGGTTGGTGTAGTCCACGAGCAGGATGCCGTTTTTCATCACCAGACCCATCAGCACGAGCATGCCCACCCCGCTCATCATGTCGAGCGACATGCCGAGCAGGTAGAGGGCTGCGAAGCCGCCGACGAAGGAGAGCGGGGCCGACATCATGATCGTGAGGGGATGCACCAGGGAGTCGAAGAGCGAGGCGAGGACCATGTAGAGGGCGAGGAGGCCGAGACCGAAGGCGAACTGGATGTCGGCGGCGGTCTCCTCCATCATCCGCGCCCTCCCGCCCGGGACGAGCTCCACCGGAGGTGCCACACCGAGCTCCCGAGACCAGGCCTCGATCCTGGCGGCGCCCTCGCCGAGGGTGACGCCCGGTGCCATGTTGGCGGTGATCCGGACCTGTCGGCTCCGGTCCTCCCGCTGGATCTCCACCGGGCCGCTCTCGAGCCGCAGGGTGACGACGTTCGGAAGCGGCACGAGCTCGCCGGCGCGGTTTCGAATCCGCACCAGGGCGAGGCGGTCCGGGTCGTCGCGGTATTCGGGCAGCACCTGCAGCCGGACGTCGTAGCGTCGCCCGGCACTCTCGAAGGATCCCACCGTCTGGCCGGCGAGGAGCATGCGCAGGGTTCGTCCGATGTCCGCCGCGGAAACGCCGAGGTCTGCGGCCCGGCCGCGCTCCACCGCGAGGGTCACCTGGGGGCGGCCGGTCTCGAAGGAGGTGGCGACGTCGGCGAAGGCGGGATCGCTCCGCATCCGCAGCGTGAGCCGCTCCGCGAGAAGCCGCAACTCTTCGAGGTCGGGGCCCCGCAGGCCGTAGCTCAGTCCGGCGAACTCGCCTTCCGAGCTTCCGTAGGCCGGAAAGCCGACGGAGATCTCCTCGGCCTCGGGGACTGCCGCTCCGATGGCCTCTCGCAACTCCGCGAAGAGGAAGGCCACCGGCTCCTCCCGCTGCTGCTTCGGGGTGAGCGCGATCTCCATCCGCGCGGTGTGCGGCTCGTGGCGGATCTCGCGCCCCGCGACCGCGAAGACGTGGCGGACCTCCGGGTGACCGAGCACGGCCGCCTCGGCCCGGCGGAGGGCGCGGTCGGTCACGTGGAGCGGAGTTCCCACCGGGAGCTCGATGTGGACCTCGGCCTCGTTGACGTCCTCCTCGGTGTAGAGGTCGATCGGGAGGAGCCCGCCGAGGGCGATGCCGCCGGCCACCGAGAGGATGGCCACGCCCACGGTGACCGCGCGGTGGCGGAGTGCCGCCTGCAGCAGGCGCCGGTAGGCGCCCTCGAGGGCATGGAGCACTGCCTCGAAGCTTCGGAATAGGCGGCCCGGATCGGTCTGCGGGCGCAGAAAGCGGCTCGCGAGCATCGGTGCAAGGGTGAGGGCGACCAGTGTCGAGGTGCACACGGCCACGGTGACCCCTACCCCGAACTCGTAGAAGTACCGCCCCACGGTGCTCTGCATGAAGGCGATCGGGACGAAGACGGCGCAGACGGCCAGGGTGGTCGAGATCACCGCGAGTCCGACCTCGCGGGCACCTTCGTGGGCGGCTTCGATGGCTCCAATCCCGCGCTCGATGCGTCGGTAGATGCTCTCGAGAACGACGATGGAGTCATCGATCACGAGGCCGATGGCCAGCGAGAGGGCCGTCAGCGTCATGATGTTGAGGGAGAGATCGAAGGCGTAGAAGAAGATGAAGGAGGCAACGACGCTGGCCGGGATGGAGAGGGAGGCGATGGCGGTGGTGCGCCCGGAGCGCAGGAAGAAGAGCACCACGGCGACCACGAGGGCGACGGCCACGACCATGTCGCGGAAGATCGACGCGACCTGTTCCTCGATCACTTCGGCGTAGTCTCGGGAGATGGCGAGGGTGGTCCCGGCGGGAAGTCGCTCGCGGAGCGCCTCGACCTCGGCGCGGACGGCCCGGGCGAGGGCGACCAGGTCGGCGCCGCTCTGCCGCTGGATCTCGAGCGCCACCCCCGGGCGGCCGTCGAGCCGGGCCACCGTGGTCGCCTCCGCCATTCCGTCCTCGACGAGCGCGACGTCCCGGAGCCGGATGGGCCGGCCGCCGCGGTTGGCGACCACCAGCTCGCCGAGCTCATCGACCCTGCGGGCCTTGCCCTGGGTGGTGACCGACCACTCCCGGTCCGAACCGACGATCCGCCCGCCCGCGAGTTCGGCGTTCTCGCGGCGGAGCACGGCGGCCACGTCCTCCGCGGCGACGCCGAAGCCGGCGAGCCGGAGCGGGTCGAGCCAGATGCGGATCTCCCGCTCCCGGGCCCCGACCACGCGGACCGCGCCCACCCCGGGAAGCCGTTCGAGGCGCTCGACGACCTCGTGCTCGGCGAGGTCCGAGAGCTCCCGGAGCGAGAGCGGTCCGCCGAGCACCACGTTCATCACCGGAATGGCGTTCAGGTCGAACTTGCCCACCACCGGCTCCTCGACGTCCTCGGGGAGCGCGGGGCGCGCGAGGGCCACGCGGTCGCGGACCTCCTGCACCTTGGCGTCGATGTCGTAGCCGATGGAGAACTCCACGCCGATGCGGGAGAGGCCCTGCGTGGACGAGGAGCGGAGCGAACGGACTCCCTCGATCGCGTTGATGTGCTCTTCGAGGACGTCGGTGACCTCCTTCTCGACCGTCTCCGGGGAGGCCCCGGGGAGCAGCGTGGAGACCGTCGCGAAGGGAAACTCGATGTCCGGATCGAGCTGCATCTCGAGGCGGGTCACGGAGACCATCCCGAGCACCACGAGGGCCCCGATCAGCATGGCCGCGAACACCGGCCGGCGGATGGAGACGTCCGAGAGGTTCACGGTGTGGCGACTCCAGCGGTGTGGGCGCGTGTGCGGCTCGGACGCACCGCGTCGCCGTCGCGCAGCCGGCCGGCGGCCTCTCCCACCACGACCTCGTCGCCGACCTCGAGGCCGGAGCGGATCGAGACGTGGGTGGCATCGCCGAGGCCCGTGCGCACCGGGACGGCCGCCACCCGATCGCCTTCGACGCGGAAGGCGGTGGTACGCCCCTCGCGCACCACGAGCGCGCTGCGCGGGACCACCGGAACCGGACCGGCGGTGTGCACCCGCACCTCGGCCTCGACGTAGGAGCCGGCGCGAAGGCCCTCGACCCCCGGCGGCAGCGGGGCCCGGACCTCGTAGGTCCGCGTCGCCTCGTCCACGCGGTCGCTCACCCGCGCGATCCGGGCGGGAACCGGGGCGTCCAGGGAGGCGGCCCGCAGGAGGACCTCGTCACCCACGCGGGCGGGCGCTGGCCAGGCCTCGGGGATCGCCACCACCGCCTCGAGGGCCTCCGTTTCCTGGAGCAGGAGCACGGGTTCGCCACCCGCCATGGCGCCCTCATCGGCGAAGCGCCCGACCACGCTCCCCGCAAAGGGGGCCCGCACGGCGGTGCGGGCCAGGTCGTGCCGGGCCCGGGCCACGCGTGCCTGCATCTGGGCCACCCGGGCCCGGGCCACGGCGGCGGCCGTCCGCGCCCGCTCGGCGCGCCGCTCCGAGGCGGCGTGGCGGGCCAGCAGGTGTTCGACGCGCACCGCCTCCTGCTCCGCGTCGTCGAGCTCCGCCCGGGCGAGCTCGAGGGCCGCCTCGGCCTCGGCGAGGGCGAGCTCGAAGGGGGCGGGATCGATGCGGAAGAGCACCTCGCCCCCCGTCACCCGGTCTCCCACGTCCACCCGGATCTCGACGATCCTGCCCGGAACCTCCGGGGCAACGGCGGTCGTGCGCCGGGCCATGACCGAGCCGGTGGCGGTGAACGAGGCGGTGAGGGTCTCGGCCGCGACCGGCACGACGGGCACCTCCTCGACCGCGGCCGGCGCGGCGCCCACCGGGGGCGTGGCCTCCGCCGGCGGCGAGTCCGGCACGACCGCCGTCTCCCCGCCGCAGCCCGCCAGTCCGAGGAGGGCGGCGGCCGCCGTTGCGAGCGCAGCACGCCTCATGACGACCTCCCGGCGGCGATGCCCCGAAACACCAGGTCCAGGCTCGCGTCGACCAGGCCGTCCTCGAAGCCCGGGCTCCAGACGTCCTCGAAGAGGTGGTCGAGCAGCGCCATGTGCAGCAGCCCCACGACGTCGGCGGTTCGGTTCACGTCGAGATCGGCCCGCAGCTGGCCCCGCTCGACGCCGGTGTGAAGCACGTCGACGAGCTGCTCCCGGAGGCGCGCCACCGCGCGTCGCAGCGGTGCGCTTCGGGTCAGTCCGACCAGGATGCGGGGATCGAGCTGGAAGAGGGCGCGGAGCAGGGGGTTCTCCCGCGCGTAGCGGATGCCCGATCGCTGGAGGGCCGCGAGCGCCGCGAGCGCGTCGCCGTCGCCGGGCCAGCCCTCGGCGCGGCAGGCCGCGTCCCACTGGGCGATGGTGCGCTCGACGACCGCGTCGAGGATCGCCCGCTTGCCCCGAAAGTGATGGTAGATCAGGGCCTTGGAGACACCGGCCGCCGCGGCGATTCCCTCCACGGTGGTGCCCGCCCAGCCGCGCTCCGCGAGCAGCCGCGCCGCGGCGTCGAGAATCCGGTCCCGGGTCTCCTCGGCGCGGCGCGAGCGGCCGGCCGCCGCGGGCCGTGGGAGCGAGGCGGTGGGCGGGCGGGGGGAAGCGGTCACGGCCAGAATATACTGATTGTACTCTTTTTGTCTAGTTCGTCTAAATTTCGAGACGGCCGACCTGCCTTGCGGAGTCTGCCGGTCGCCGGGCCGCAGGTTGCCGCGTCCGGCGACCGGTCGTGCTGACCGGCGTCATACGGGGCCGCGCCCGATGGGGTGCGT
>JALSIO010000092.1 GCA_026989995.1 Myxococcales bacterium | reverse complement strand
GATGGCCGAGCTGCTGAACCGGCGCCTGGCCGACACCCCGGACCTCGGCCTCCGCGCCCGGCACGCCCACTGGAACGTGATGGGACCGAACTTCGTCCCGCTCCACGAGCTCTTCGACCGCATCGCCGGGGCTGCGGTGGAGCACGCGGACGCGCTCGCGGAGCGCGCGGTGGCGCTCGGCAGCACCGCGCGCGGCTCCCTGCCCGAGGTCCACGACGCCTCGTCGCTGCCGCCGCACGATCCCAAGCCGATGCGGGGCGCGGACCACGTCGCCGCCCTCGCCGAGGCCCTCGCCGCGGCGGGCTCCGGCTACCGGAAGGCCATCGCCACCGCGGAGAAGGCCGGAGACGCCGACACCGCGGACCTGTTCACGGAGATCTCCCGGGCGGCCGACCAGCTCCTGTGGATGCTCGAGGCCCACGAACAGGCCGACGCCTGAGCGCGAGCCCCCCGACGGCGCGTACGCTCAGTGCGCGCCGTCGGCCGCGGGGCCGGTCCGGGCAGCCGGACCGCCCCGCCGCCAGCGCCCCGCCCGATCCCGGGCGCGGCGAAGGGCTTCGCCGGCGTCGGCGGCGAGGGTGTAGACCACCGGAACGACGACCAGCGTGAGCAGGGTCGAGGAGAAGAGCCCCCCGAGCACGATGATCCCCATGGGATTGCGCCACTCGGCGCCGTCGCTCCGGGAGGCCGCGACGGGGATCATCCCGATGAAGGTCGAGATCGCCGTCATCAGCACCGGCCGGAGCCGGACGCGCCCGGCCTCCAGCATCGCCCGGGCGGCGGGACGGCCGGCCTCCCGAAGCCGGTTGGCGTAGTCCACGAGCAGGATTCCGTTCTTCATCACGAGGCCCATGAGGGCGACGATGCCGATCTGGGCGAAGATGTTGAGCGGTGTGCCGGTGAGCGAGAGCGCGGAGAAGGCGCCGACGAAGGACAGGGGCGCCGCCACCATGATCACCAACGGCTGTCCGAAGCTGTCGAACTGCACGGCCAGGATCACGTAGAGGGCCGCGAGTGCCAGCAGGAAGGCGCCGAGCACCGAGCGCGCGGAGTCGCGCATCCGCTCCGACATCCCCGCGTGGGCTCCGCGGTAGCCCGGCGGCAGGCCCAGCCCGGCGACGAGCTCGTCGAGGCGCGCGGCCGCCGTCCCGAGGGCGACGCCGGCGGGCGTGTTGGCGTAGAGCGTCACCGACCGCTCCCGGCCCTTGCGGTCCACCCGGGAGGGCCCCTCCGCGACCGTGAGCTCGGCGACGCTCCCGATTTCCACGAGGGCGCCCGCTGCCGTGCGCACCGGGAGGGATGCCACGCCGGCCAGCCCCCGCTCCCCGGGGCGGTCGACGCGCAGCCGCACGTCGAAGCGGTGCCCGGCCTCCTCGAAGGTGGCCACGTCGAGCCCGCCCACCAGCGCCCGGACCGTCTCAGCGAGAGCCCGCAGGGGAATGCCGAGATCGCCGGCGAGCGCGCGGTCGGGGCGCAGGGCGAGCTCGGGCTTTCCGGGCTCGATGCTCGTGCGGACGTCCACGAAGCGCGGATCCGAGCGCATGCGCCGAGCCAGGCGATCCCCGAGCTGGCGCAGCTCGGCCAGGTCCGGGCCGCGGATGTCGTACTCCACGTGGTAGGCCGTAAAGCCCCCTCCCGAGATCCAGGGAATCTCGCTCACCGTGATGCGCCGGGCCTCGGGAACCGCCCGGCGCAGGGTCGCGCGCACCTTCTCGAAGACCACGAGGTGGTCCACGTCCCGCTCGGACTTGGGCAGGAGCTCGACGTAGAGGGAGGCCTCGTTCACGCGATTCTCGAGGCCGCCCCCGGCGGTCACGAAGAGCCGGCGCACCTCCGGAATCGCCCGCAGGGCCTCCGCGGCGCGCCGGGCGACCTCCCGGGTCCGCCCGATGCCGCTTCCCACCGCGAGCTCCACCCGCGCTTCGAGCTCGCTGCGGTCCACCTTGCCCGCGAACTCGAGGGGAACCGTGCGCGCCACCGCCCCTCCCGCCGCCACGGCCACCCCGGCGACGGCGATCACGACCCCCCGATGCCGGAGCGCTCCGGCGAGCACCACCGCGTAGAGCGCAGCGAGGCGCCCGGGCGCCGTGCCGCGGTCGGCGAGGCCCGGTGCCGGTCGCAGCCATCGGGAACACAACATCGGCGTCAGGGTGACGGCCACCAGGAGGGAGACGGCCACCGCTGCGGAGATGGCGAGGCCGTACTCGTAGAAGAAGCGCCCGATCATGCCCCGCATGAAGGCGATGGGCACGAAGACCGCGAGCACCGAGAGCGTGCCCGCCACCACGGCGGTGCCCACGACGGCCGTCCCCCGCGAGGCGGCGGCCCGCGGTTCCTCCCCCTCCTCGATCCGGCGGTGGATGCTCTCGAGGACCACGATGGCGTCGTCGATGAGCAGGCCGATCGAGACCGAGAGGGCCATCAGGGTGAGGATGTTGAGGGTGAAGCCGAGCACCCCGAAGAAGAAGAACGAGGCGACCACGGAGGCCGGAATCGCCATCGCGACGATCCAGGTGGCGCGGGCGCTTCGGAGGAAGGCCAGGGTGACGAGAACCGCGAGGGCCGCCCCGAAAGCCATGTCGATGCCCACGTCCCGCGCGGAGGCTTCGATGAACCGCGACAGGTCCCGGGCCACCTCGATCCGGATCCCCGGCGGCGCCTCCGCCCGCAGCGCCTCCACCTCGCGGCGCACGGCCGCGGCGACCTGCACCGTGTTCCGCCCGGACTGGCGCCGGACGAGCACGGCCACCCCGGGCACGCCGTCCAGCTCCGCTGCGCTCCGTTCGTCCTCGAGCCCGTCCTCGACCCGGGCCACCTCGCCCAGGGAGAGGGCCCGCCCCCGCCGCCAAGCGACCGCGAGGTCGGCGAAGTCGCGGGCCGCGGCCACCTCCCCCTCGGTCCGGACCACGAGCTCCCGCCGGAGGCCGGGCGTCTCCAGGTGCCCGCCGGGCAGATCGGCGTGCTCGGCGCGGATGGCGGCCACCAGCTCGAGGGCCGTGAGGTCCCGGGACCACAGGCGATCCGGGTCGGCCCAGATCCGGATCTCCCGCTCGCGCCCGCCCACGAGCTCGGTCGAGCCCACCCCGGGGATGCGCTGGATGCGCTCTTCCACCACGTCCTCGGCAAAGCGCGTGAGCTCGCCGACGGGCAGCGGGCCCGCCACCAGGACCGAGAGGATCGGCGCCGCATCGGGGTCCACCTTGGTGACCACGGGCGGCTCCGCCTCGAGAGGGAGCTCGGGTCGGGCGAGGGCCACCCTCTCCCGCACGTCCTCGGTCCGCGCGTCCACGTCTTCCTCGAGCTCGAACTGCACGAAGATCTGCGAGAGCCCCTCGGAGCTCACGGAGCGGAGCTCCTCGATGCCCGCGACGGTGTTGATCGAGTTCTCGAGGACGTCGGTGACCTGGCTCTCCACGGTCTCCGGGGTCGCCCCCTCGAGCACGGTGGTGACCGCGATGAAGGGAAACTCGACCCGCGGAAAGAGGTCCACGCCGAGCCGTGGAAGGGAGAGCAGTCCCGCCACCACGAGCGCGCCCGGGAGCATGACACCGGTGACCGGGCGCCGGATGCAGAGGTCCGCGATCCTCACGGGCGGGCCCCGGTCGAAGGCGGTCCTCCCCCGGCCAGCTCGCGCAGCGCGGGCCCGATCAGGACGGGCTCTCCCTCCTCGAGCCCGCCCCGGACCTCGACCCGCGTGAGGTCGAGCTCCCGCACCACGAGGCGTCGGCGCCGGGCGCTTCCGGCGTCGCCGACCCAGGCGAAGGGCGCATCCGGCAGGCCGAGCACCGCCTCGCGGGGAAGGACGAGGGCCTCGCGCGGGGGCAGATCGATGGAGCCCCGCACGAAGAGCCCGGGCTTCAAGCGGTGCTCCGGGTTCGGCACCTCGACGCGGAGCTCGAGGCTCCGCGTGGCGGCATCGACCTGGTCGTTGATGGCCCGCACCTCGCCCCGGAACTCGCCCTCGAGCCCCTGCACCGACAGCCGGACGGGCAATCCGACCTCCAGCCGGGAGAGGTGCTCCGCGGGAACCCGGAGGAGCGCGCGCAGGGGGTGGATCTCTGCCACCCGGAGCACGCGGGCGTTCGCGCTCATGAGGGTGCGCTGCAGGGATCCCTCGTCCACGTACCGGGCGGTCACCACCCCCGCGAAGGGCGAGCGCACCTCGGTGTCGGCGAGGTCCTGGCGGGCGCGGGCGAGCGCCACCTCCGCGCCGGCCTCGGCCGCCCGCGCGATCTCGGCGCGGTTGCGGGCGCGGTCGAGGCGCTCGGCCGGGAGCGCGCCTTCGCGGTGGAGGGCCTCGGCCCGGCGCAGGTCGATCTCCGCCTGCCTCCGCTCGGCTCGCGCCCGTTCGAGGGCGTGGCGCGCCTGCTCGAGCGCCAGCTCGTAGCGCACCGGGCGGGTGCGGAAGAGCAGATCGCCCGCCGCGACCCGGTCTCCCACGTCGACCTCGATCCGCTCGATGACGCCGTCCACCCGTGGACCGAGGTCCGTGGCCCGACGCGCCTCGAGGCTGCCCGTGCCGCGGACCACATTGCGGACCTCGATCCGCTCCGCCGTCACGGTCCGGACCGCGGGGGCCCGCTCCGGTGCGGATCCTCGCGACGGGGGCGCCTCGGAGCAGCCGAGCAGGAGCGCCGCGACGCCAGCCGCGAGGGCGGCCCTCACCGGCCCGGCTCCGCCGCGAGCAGGTGCTCGAAGACCCGCCGCAGCGCCCGCCCGGCGCGGGCCAGGTCGTCGCCGCGGCCGCCCTCCACCGCCCGGGTCGCCAGCACCGTGGCGCCGCCGATGAGCGCCGCGGCCACCGCCTCCGGCTCGAGCTCGGGGAGGAGGCCCCGGCGGCGGGCCTCGGCGGCCAGGCCGGCGACCCAGTCGGAGAAGTCCCGGAAGACCCGGGCCGCCTCCTCGCCGAACTCGGCTCCGATGCGCAGGGCATCCCCCTGCGTGGCCCGCGCGTAGATCCGCAGCAGGGCGCGTTTCTCCTCGAAGCACTCGAAGAGTGCCTGGAGCACCGCGAGCAGGCGCTCCGCGGGGCCGGCCGCCGCCTCGGCGCGGGCCTCGACCCGCTGCCGCACCTCCCGGGCGGCCTCGAGCATCACCTCGGAGTAGATCGCCTCCTTGCTGGGAAACAGGTCATAGAGCGTGGCCCGGGACACCTCGGCGCGGGCGGCGATCTCGCCGATCTGGGCGTCGTGGAACCCCCGCTCGGCGAAGACCTCCGCGGCCGCCTCGAGGACGTCGGCCCGTCGCCGCGCGAGCTCTGCGGCCCGACGGCGGGCGCGGGGAGAGGCGCTTCCGTCCATGCCGCCTCCCGTGAAGGCTCGAAGCAGACCCTGATCTGAGGATCTGCTGATTCCAAACCAAGACTCAAGAGTCTGTACATCAGACGAATGATTCCTTCCAGCCGGTGCGGGTGGCCATGCCGCGCGCGGTGCCGCCCTCCAGCCTGGGCCCCGCGGGGAAAAACGTCGTGTCCACCGCAACCCCTGTGCCCCCCGGAGCCACTAGACTGGAAGAGGCGGCCCCCTGGCCGGTGCCCCGGCTCGCGCCTGGAAGGGGCAGACGGCACGAACCGCGGGGCCGGGCCCGGGAGGCGACGATGCGGAAGACCAGGC
>JALSIO010000091.1 GCA_026989995.1 Myxococcales bacterium | reverse complement strand
GCTCGCGCTGCTCGCCTGGGTGGTCGACGTCCGCACCGCGCTCGCCTCGCTCTCGAAGGCGCATCCCGCGTGGCTTTTCGCGGCCTTGTGCGCGGTGGTCGCCGACCGGCTGCTGATGGCCTTCAAGTGGATCCCCCTGCTCGAGGCCCAGACCCGAAGCATCCCGCGATTCGCCGCGGTCCGCGCCTACTTCGCGTCGGGCTTCGCAGCCGTCTTCCTGCCACCCTCGGTAGGGGCCGACGTGCTCCGCTCCGTGGCCCTCGGCCGGGGCCGGGCGCTCGTGGCCGAGGTGGCCGCCTCGGTGGCGGTGGACCGGGTGCTCGGTCTGCTCGCTTGCGGCCTCATGAGCGCCCTCGCGCTCGCACTGGCGCTCCGGGCGGCAGCGCCCCTCGGCGCGCTCCTCCCGGTGGTGCTGGCCTCCACCGTGATCTCGCTGGCCGTGGCCCTGCTGCCGCTCTCCCGCCACTTCCAGGCCATCGGCGGCAGCCTGGCGGGGGGGCGCTTCGGCGACCGCCTGACCCGATTCCTGGGACGGTTCGCGGTGGGCTACGGCCGCTACCGGAACCACCTTCCCACCCTGGTCGGCGTGGGGGCGCTCTCGCTGCTCGAGCAATGCCTTCCGGTGGCGAGTGTCTGGCTGGTCGCGCGGGCCCTGCACGTTCCCGTGGGGATCGAAGCGCTGCTCATCGTCATTCCACCCCTTGCCTTCTTCTCGCGCCTGCCGATCTCCGTGGCGGGGCTCGGGGTGGTCGAGGGCGGCCTCGTGTACCTTCTGCGACCCTTCGGCGTGGCGCCCGAGGAGGCGCTGGCCATCGCGCTCGCGAGCCGCGTGCTCGACATCCTGAGTTTCGCCCCCGGGGCCTTTGCCTGGCGGGACCTCGCCGGCACCGCCCCGACACCCGGAGCGGTCGCCCCGGTGAAGCCCCCCCACCCGGCCCGGAGGCCCGCAGGGCGCGAGCCCGAGGCGTAGGCGAGCCCGAGAGCAAAGGATCCAAAGGAGCCAGATGCGAATCCTCGGAATCACCGATGGGCAGACCTCCGGCGCGGCCGTGATCGAGGATGGCCGGATCCTCGCGGCCATCAACGAGGAGCGGATCGCCCGGATCAAGCTCGCGCGGGGTTTCCCGCGGGCCTCCATCGCGGAGGTCCTCCGCCTCTCGGGAAGCTCCCCGCGCGACATCGCGGCGGTGGCCGTGGCCCAGTGGAACATGGAGCTCACCGAGGAGGTCCTCGAGTGGCCCGGCTGGTTCGAGGCGCGGGGAAGCGACGGAGACATCCACAGCTCCTTCTTCAATCTCGCAGCGCGGTTCGGCGGGCTCGCCCACGTGGTCCCCGGGCTGAAGCAGGCCTACTACGGGCTGCGGATCCCCGTGTTCCGGAAGCGGCGCCGGAGGATCCGGCAGATTCTCGAGCAGGAGTTCGAGATCCGGGCACCGGTGCACTTCGTCGATCACCACACGGCCCACGCCGCCGCGGCCTACTACACCTCGGGATACGACGACGCCCTCGTGGTCACCATGGACGGAGGCGGCGACGGACGCTGCTCCCGGATCTTCGAGGCCCGGGGCGGCGAGATGCAGGAGATCCACTCCTGCGCCTCCTACGACTCCCTGGGGAACTACTACGCCTACGTCACGGCGATCTGCGGCTTCAAGGCCAAGCGCCACGAGGGCAAGATCACCGGGCTCGCCGCGCGGGGCGAGCCGCGCTACCGAGACCTCCTCGACTCGATGATCGGCTGCGAGGACGGCAGGCTGGTGAACCGCGGCCGGGTGCTCTTCAACCAGGCCCTGGCCGAGATCCGGCGCCGGCTGCCCTCCGAGTGGGCCATGGAGGACCTCGCGGCCTCGATCCAGACCGTGGCCGAGGACGTGGCCCGCGCCTACGTGGGCCACTGGGTCCGAAAGACCGGCCACCGACGCCTCGCGCTGGCCGGAGGACTTTTCGCCAATGTCCGGATCAACCAGGAGATCCACGAGATCGAGGGGGTGGACGAGGTCTTCGTCCATCCCGGCATGTCCGACGAGGGGCTGGCCACCGGGGCCGCCCTCGAGATCGACCACCGCCTCCGACGCGAGTCCGGCCGCGCCTTCCGGCCGGAGCCGCTCGCGACCGTCTACCTCGGCAACGCCTACACGGACGAGGAGATCGCCAAGGCCCTGCGGGAGGCGGGACTCGAGTTCGAGCACCACCCCGGCCGGGTGGAGGAGCTGATCGCGGAGCGGCTCGCGGCCGGGCAGGTCGTGGCGCGCTTCCACGGACGCATGGAATACGGACCGCGTGCCCTCGGCAACCGGAGCATCCTCTACCAGCCGGGCGACCCCACCGTCAACGACTGGCTGAACGAGCTGCTCAAGCGCACCGAGTTCATGCCCTTCGCGCCCGCCTGCCTGGCCGGGGACGCGGGCCGCCTCTTCGTCCACCCGGAAGGGGCCACGGAAACCGCGCGCTTCATGACCATCACCTTCGAGTGCACGCCCTGGATGGCCGAGCGCTGCGCCGGGGTGGTCCACGTGGACCGCACCGCGCGCCCGCAGCTGGTGCGGGAGGAGGACAACCCGTCCTTCCACCTCATCCTTCGGGAGTACGGCGCCCGCACCGGTGTGCCGGTGGTGATCAACACATCGTTCAACGTGCACGAGGAACCCATCGTCCGCTCCCCCGAGGACGCCATCCGCGCCTTCCTCGACAGCCACCTCGATGCCCTCGCCATCGGCGACTTCCTGGTGGAGGGCCCGGTGGGAAGCGAGGCGACCCGTGCGCGCTGGCAGGGACGCCCGAGCCGCTGGGGCCGCAGTACCCACGCTGCCACCGACCGCCGGGCCTCCGGGCGATGAACGACACCGGGTCGGCGCACCCATGTGCGGCATCGTCGGCATCGTCCCGCGGGCGCCGGGCGACCCCCGCGAGCTCGAAGCCGCGGTGCGCCGCATGGCCACGGCGATCGTCCACCGGGGCCCGGACGACGAGGGCTTCCACATCTCTCCCGACGTCGCCCTCGGGGTGCGCCGCCTCAGCATCATCGATGTCGCCGGCGGACACCAGCCCATCGCCACCGAGGACGGAAACCGGCTCATCGTCTTCAACGGCGAGATCTACAACTACCGGGAGATCCGCCGCGAGCTCGAGTCCGCGGGGCAGGTCTTCCGCACCCGATCCGACACGGAGGTGGCGCTCCGGGCCTGGCACGCGTGGGGCGAGGCCGGCCTCGAGCGCCTCGAGGGGATGTACGGACTCGCCCTCTGGGATGGGCCGAGCCGGACCCTCCTCCTCGCGCGCGACCCGATCGGCCAGAAATCGATCTACACCGCCGAAACGACGCTCGGCCTGGCCTTCGCTTCGGAGATCAAGGCCCTGCTCGCCCTCGGCCTCCTCCCCCGGGAGCTCGACCTCGAGGGCATGGGCCACTACATGAGCATGCGCTACCTGCCGGGCGCCCACACCTTCTTTCGCGGAATTTCGAAGCTTCCGGCCTCCGGCCGGCTGCGCGTGCACCGGGAGCACCGGGAGGCATTCCGGGGCTGGGCGCGCCGCTACCAGCCCAAGTGGCAGGGCTCCGAGTCGGAGCTCCTCGACGCCCTCGACGGCCTCTTGCGTTCCGTGGTGCGGGAGCACCTCATGAGCGAGGTCCCGCTCGGAGCCTTCCTCTCCGGGGGAATCGACAGCAGCCTGGTGGTCGCCTACGCCGCCACCGAGCAGGACGGGCCGCTTTCGACCTTCTCCATCGGCGTCGACGACGCATCCCAGAGCGAGCTCCCGTGGGCGCGGAAGGTGGCGGAGCGCTACCGGACCCGGCACCGGGAGGAGATCGTCGAGCCCGACCTCGCCGGCCTCGCGCCCCGCATGGTCCTGGCCATGGAGGAACCGGTGGACCCGCTCGCCGCGGGCGTCTTCGTGGTCTCCCGGGTCGCCGCCGAAGAGGTGACCGTGTGCCTGGGCGGGGACGGCGGAGACGAGCTTTTCGCCGGCTACGATCGCTACCTGGGCCAGCGTCTGGCCGAGGTCTACGCCACCCTCCCCCCCTCCCTTCGCCGCAGGGTGCTGCGCCCGCTGCTCCGGCTCGTCCCCGACAGCTTCGGCTACAACTCGGTGGCCGCGCGCCTGCGCTGGCTCGACCGGATGGCCGAAAAGCGCGGCTTCGAGCGCTACGCCGAGAGCGCGGCCTTCCTCCGCTTCCCGCACGAGATGAAACGCGCCCTTTTCACCGAGGAGGCCTGGAAGCGGGTGGGCGCGCACCCGAGCGAGGAGCTGCTCCGGAGCTACTTCGAGGACGGCCGGGCCGAGGCCTTCGTGGACCGCATGCTCTACGCGGATTCGGCCACACGCCTCGCCGACCACCAGTGCCCGATTCTCGACAAGATGTCCATGGCGCACAGCCTGGAGGTGCGCAGTCCCTTCCTGGACCGCCGGGTCGTGGATTTCGCCGCGCGGATCCCGGCCCGCTGGCAGATGAAGCGCGGGCGCATCAAGTACGTCACCCGGAGGCTCGCGGAACGCTACCTCCCTCGGGAGCTCGTGTATCGCCGCAAGCAGGGTTTCGGGTTCCCGCTCGCGCACTGGATCCGGGGAGAGCTGCGCGGGCTCTTCGACCGCGTGGTGGAGGAGAGCCACCTGGTCGAGGCCGGCATCTTTCGCCGCGAGGAGATGCGGCGCCTGCTCGCCGAACACGTCGAGGGTGCCCTCGACCACAACTACCGGCTCTGGATGCTCTTCAACCTCGAGCTCTTCCACCGCCTCGCGATCGAGGAGACCCCCCTGACCGAGGTCGAGGCCTGGGTGGAGGCGACGCGAAGGTAGCTGGCCCAGGCGAGCTCCACCTGCCGCAGGTCCCGCAGGTGGCCGAGGAGCGCCTCGGCCTCGGCAGCGCGGGGGCCGCGGGGGGGCACCAGGGTGTCCGTCCCGAAGGAGAAGCGATCGGCCAGGTACCGGAGGCCGGCCACCTCGTTGATCATGAAGAACCGGCCCCGGTGATGGAGTCCGTTGCTGCCGAGATAGTGGCCGCCCAGAAAGAAGGTCACCCGTTCGCGCAGGCGCGCATCGGTGATGGGGAGTCCCTCGTGCAGCCATGCCGGATCCGAGAGCCCCAGAAGGGCGAGGACGGTGGGCGTGACATCCACGTGCGAGGTGATGGTCGAGATGCGCCGAGTCTCCGGAATCGCCGGCGGATAGCGGATGAGAAGGGGCACGTGGAAGCTCTCCCGAGCGAGCACCCGAAGGTCGAGCACCGGGTCTTCGGCACGCGTGCGCACGCCGTGGTCACCGGTGACCACGACCAGGGTCTCGTCGAGGTGCCCCGCGGCGCGCAGCCGGTCGAAGAGGTCTCCGAGCAGTCCGTCGGTGAAGCGCACGAGGTCGCCGATCCGGTGCGCGACCTCGGCCCGCTCCCCACCGCTCCGGGGACCCGTGCCTCGCGCGCCGCCGGGTAGATCCGGGTACGGGGCGTGGCCGAGCGCCGTCACCAGCGCCACCATCCGCGGGCGGCGGCCCTCTCGAGGCGCCGCGAGGAGCTCCGCCGCGCGCCCGAAGGCGGCCCGCTCCCGGGCCACGCGCTCCTCTGCCGACGCACCCGGCCGGCCCTCGCCGACCTCCAGCACCTCGAATCCCAGGTACGGCAGCA
>JALSIO010000090.1 GCA_026989995.1 Myxococcales bacterium | reverse complement strand
CGGCCACGCAGGTGCAGCGGCCGCCCGGTGGCCGCCACCCTTCCGGCGATGCCCTCGCCGAGCCGGGGGCGGATCAGCGGCCAGAGGGCCGGGTCGATGCCCACGGCGGCCGCCATCCTGAGCTCGGAGCTCGCCGGGTCGAGCAGGAGGATCGACCCGCGCACGGCGCCCACCGCGGCGATGGCGATCTCGAGCAGCCGGGAGAAGAGCTCGTCCCGATCGACCGTGAAGTCGAAGGCGCGCACGAGGCCACGCAGGGTGCGAAGCAACTCCGCGCGGTGTGCGGCCCCCCGGCCCGCGAGGCCGTAGAGCAGTCGGGCCGTGAGCGGACCGACCACCCGGACGCCCCGGCGGACCGCCTCCGGGAACCGGGTCGCGAAGGGGGCGCCCGCGCCGGCGTCGACCACCACCTCGATCCCTCCCCGGGTGAACAGACGCGCATCCGATGTGACCAGCGGCGCAAGCATGCGCGCCCAGGCCGGGTTTCGCGCCTCCAGCCAGGCCATGAGCGCTGGCGGCCGCGGGTGGAAGACGTGCACGAGCTCGACGTCGGAATTGCGGAGCAGCGCCGGAACCAGGGTCAGGACCTCGTCGCTCACCCCGTAGATGGCGATCCGGCGGGCGCTCACGGGGAATCCTCGTCCGCATCGAGCAGTTCCACCGCGATGCGGAGCACGGCGCGCCGCGGCCGGCCGCCGGCTCCCTCGAGGAGGAGGGGGATCCGGAGTTCCCGCGGCCCGCCTCCGGGTCCGACCCGCAAGGGGAATTCCTGGTCGGGAACGGGCAGGGCGGCCTCGGTCGCGCCGAGGTCCACGGGAAGCTCCGCCTCCTCGAGACAGTCCGCGAAGGTCGCGTCGAGGAGATCGCGGGTTCGGTCGGCGAGCTCGTCCGCCAGCGCGGCTTCGGATGCCTCCTCGAGCGCGGCGGCTTCGAGGCGCTGCCGCGGATCGGCGGCGCCGGACGGAGCGGAAGGCCTGGCGTCGCGCTCGCGCGCTGCGCGGAGCGCGCGCACCACGCGCTTGCCCAGGTGGGTGAGGGTCGGGAGGACACCGATTTCCGCCGGCGCCACGGCCTCGAAGACGGGGACCTCGGGGAGGTCGAGCTTGTGGTGGAGCTCACGGACCGCCGGCTCGGGCGCCTCGTCGCGGTGGTTGTATTGGACCACCAGGGGAAGATCCCCGAGCCCGAGGCCGCGGGAAGCGAGCACCCTCCGGAGCTCCGCCACGGCCGCGAGGTTGTCGGCGAGGCGCTCCGGGCGGGCGTCGAGCACCAGCGCGATGCCGTCGGTGCGTTCGAGGAGTCCCCGGCGCATGGCGGCGTGGCTCGCGCCACCCGGGACTGCGACCACCTGGAATGCCGCGCGGACGCCCCCCACCGCCCCGAGATCGATCTCGAGGAGCTCGAAGTGCGCGGAGCGATCACCGGGCAGCGCGCGGCGCGCAAGTCCGCCGCGGTGGGCGGGCCGGAGGTTCCGGTGCAGGACCTCGAGGTTGGTGGTCTTGCCCGAGCCCTCCGGGCCCAGGTAGAGCAGCCGCGCCTGCG
The DNA here is from genome assembly GCA_026989995.1 of Myxococcales bacterium. GTDB lineage: Bacteria > Myxococcota_A > UBA9160 > UBA9160 > JALSIO01 > JALSIO01. The sequence goes on along the minus strand of JALSIO010000090.1, from coordinate 4,078 downwards.
CGTCGCGTTCCGGCACGCGGCTCACTTCCGCCCCTCCTTGCGCGAGAGGATCCTCCGCGCCTGCGCGGACACGGCGGCGGGCACCTCGCGGCTTTTCACCAGCACCCGGAGGTCGCGGTCGTGGAGGTGGGAGAGGAAGCGCATGGCCGAGGGAAGGGGCGTTCGGGGGTTGGCACAGAGGGCCAGCTTCACCTGGTAGTTTCGCGTCCACTCGCGGCTGTCGGCGATGATCCGGAGCACCTCGTCACAGACACCGCGGGAGCGCGCAGCCGCGACCACCTCGTCCTCCCGGATCCGGGGGCTTCGGATCGCGGCGATGGCGACGATCCGGTTGGGGTCCCGGAGCAGCAGCGTGCGCGCCTCCCGGTTGCCGAAGCGCGCCAGGCGCGCGCGCTGGGCCACCGTGAGGCGGGAGAGCGTGCGGTGCAGGTTTCGACGCGCCTTGTCGTCGAGATCAGGGCCGCCCTCCCGCACCAGCGCAGTGCAGAGCTCCCCCACCTCTTCGCCGAGCAGCGCCCGCAGCGCCGCCTCCGCCTCCTCGTCGCCGATCTCGCCCGGTTCCTCGTCCTCCGGGTCGGTCGCTCCAGGGCGGCCGAGGAAGGCGAGGATCCGGTCGATCACCGCCCGCCCCGTGAGCGGATTGGCGCCGAGCGCATCGACGAGGGCATCGCAGCGGAGCATCCGCTCCTGGTTGTGGGAGAGGATCTCGACCACCCGCGGGTGGGGCAGGCGGGCGAGGAAGACCAGCGTCTCGTCGTCGGTGGCCGGATTGAGTGCGATCCGCTCGAGTCGGGCGGCGTCCTCGCGGTGCAGCCGCGCGAGGGCGGAGAGCACCGGAGCGGGCGTGGGCCCCTCGAGCACCGCCGTGAGCACCGGGTCGGGGAGATCCGCGAGGCTCCGGCGAGCCCGGTCCCGGACCTCCGGCTCGGGGTCGTGGGCGAGCGCGAAGAGCACGGCGGCGAGCTCCGGCGGCGGGAGCGGCAGTGCCCCCCCGGCGGCGAGCAGCCTCGCAGGCACCGGAGCCTCCCGGCTGGCGTAGCGCGCCGCCCTCTGGGAGAGCGCGAGTCGGATCCGCTGCGGCTGCGCCACGGCTTTCGCGCCCTCCCTTCGGCCGGCTTCGGGCCTCAGGCCTCGGCGGCCTCCCGGGCCCGGGCTTCGGCGATGACCCGCTCCCGGATCTGCGCGGGGACCTCCTCGTAGTGCGAGAAGCTCATCTGGAAGGCTCCCTTGCCGCCGGTCATGCTGGTGAGCGCGCTCGCGTACTCCAGCATCTCCGCCATCGGGATCTGCGCCTTGATGACCTGGGAGGATCCTTTGGCCTCCGAGCTCTGCACCCGGCCCCGGCGGCTCGAGACGTCGCCCATGATGTCTCCCACGTACTCGGTGGGAACCTGGATCTCGACGTTCATCACCGGTTCGAGCAGGGTCGGGCCCGCCTTCTCCACGGCGGCCTTGAACCCGAAGGAGCCCGCGAGCTTGAAGGCCATCTCGTTGGAATCGACCGAGTGGTGCTTGCCGTCCACGCACCGGACCCGCACGTCCACCACCGGGAAGCCGGCCAGGGGGCCCTTCTCGGCGGCCTCGAGGATGCCCTTCTCCACGGCGGGAATGAGCCCGCGGGGGATGGCGCCGCCCACGATCTCGTCCAGGAACTCGATCCCGCGGCCGCGCTCGAGGGGCTCCACCGTGAGGTAGCAGACTCCGAACATGCCCTTGCCCCCGGTCTGCTTCTTGAGCTTGCCCTCCACGTGCTCGACCCGGCGGGTGATGGTCTCCCGGTAGGGCACCTTGGGGGTCTTGAGCTCGACGTCCACGCCGAACAGCCGCTTGAGCTTCTGCACGGTGGAGCGCACGTGGAGCTCGCCCATGCCGGTCAGCAGGAACTCCCCCGTGGACTCGTCCCGGGCGAGCTGCAGCGTGGGGTCCTCCTCCACCAATCGGGCGAGCGAGGAGAACACTTTATCCTCGTCTCCTTTCGACCGGGCCTCGAAGGCGTAGGAGATCACACCCTGCGGAATCGGCAGGGGCGGGAGCTTGATACCTCCCTTCTCCCGGGTGAGTGCATCGCCGGTGTGGACGTCCTTCAGCTTGGCGACGGCCACGATGTCCCCGGGGCCGGCCTCCGGCACGTCGACGTGCTCCGCCCCCCGCATCAGGAGAAGCTTCCCCAGCCTCTCCCGGCTTCCCCGGGTGGCGTTCTGGATGGTCGTATCGGGGCGCACCGTGCCCGAGTAGATCCGGAAGATGGAGAGGGTCCCCGCGTAACGATCGATCACGGTCTTGAAGACCACGGCCGCGAGGGGGCCCTCGGGATCCGCGGTCACCTCGACCTCGGCCCCGTCGTCGAGCCGGGTACCCACCAGCGGCGGGCAGTCCACCGGAGAGGGAAGCAGCTGCACGATGGCGTCCTGCAGGAGGTCGATGCCGAGCTCCGCGGTGGCCGCCCCGCAGAGCACCGGCACCAGGCGGCCGGCGTGGGTCGCCGCCACGAGCCCGGCGCGCAGCTCCTCCGCGGAGAGCTCACCGGCCTCGAGGTACTTCTCGAGGAGCTCGTCGTCGGACTCGGCCACGGCCTCCACCAGCGTGCTCCGGGCTGCCTCCACCGCATCGGCGAGCTCGGCCGGGGGGTCCTCCTCGCCGGCGGCGGTTCGGGCGCGCCCCGAGAGCAGCTCCACGACCCCGCGAAACCCGGACTCCGCGCCAATGGGAAGGGCGATCGGCACGGCGTTCATCTCGAGCTTGCGGAGCGACTCGACCGCCGCTTCGAAGTCGGCCCGCTCGCGGTCCATCCCATTGACGAAGGCGAGCATCCGGACTCCCCGCGCCTCGGCGGTCCGCGCCATCCGCTCGGTCCCCACCTTCGCCCCGTCCACGGCCGAGACCACGAGCACGGCGCCGTCGAGGGCGGCGAGAGCGATCTCGCCGTCGGCGGCGAAGTTGGGATCGCCGGGCGTGTCGACCAGCGTGAGGTGGTGACCCCGCGCGTCGTAGCCGAAGACCGCGCTCTGCAGCGAGGAGTGGCGCTCCTTCTCCTCCGGCTGGAAGTCGAGCACGGAGCTTCCGTCGTCGACCCGCCCCAGGCTCGGGGTGGCCCCGGCCTCGTGGAGCAGTGCCTCTCCGACCGACGTCTTGCCGTCGTGGGCGTGGCCGATCAGCGCGAAGTTGCGGGTGTGTCGCACGTCGACATCCTTCATGCCGGTCGCTCCTTTCGCGGGGGATCGCCCCGTTCGGGACGGTTCTTCTCGAAGAGGATGCGCAGCCCCTCGAGCGTGAGGAAGGGCTCCACCCGTTCGATGGTGCGCGACTCGTCGGCCACCCGGTGGGCGAGTCCGCCGGTGGCCACCACCCGGGCCTCGCGGCCGAGCTCCTTGCGGATGCGCGCGACCATCGCGTCCACCATGCCGGCATAGCCGAAGAGCAGCCCGGACTGGAGCGCGGCGGTGGTGGTGCGGCCGATGGCCGCGGCCGGCCGGGCGATCTCGACCCGGTGGAGCATGGAGGTCCGCTCGAAGAGGGCCTCCATCGAGATGTGCATGCCCGGAAAGATGGCGCCGCCCAGGTACTCGCCGCGCGCGGAGACACAATCGAAGGTGGTGGCCGTGCCGAAGTCGACGGCGATCACCGGCCCGCCGAGCAGCTCGTGCGCTGCGACCGCGTTGACGATGCGGTCGGCGCCCACCTCGCGGGGATTGTCGTAGCGCACGGGCATGCCCGTGCGGATCCCGGGACCCACGACGATCGGGGAGACCGAGAAGAGCTTCTGGCAGACCCTCTCCCAGATGGGAAGCAGCGGGGGGACCACGCACGAGACGATCACGTGCCCCACCTGCGCGGGAGCGAGCTCGGCCTGGGCGAACAGAGCGTGCATCACCACCGCCGCCTCGTCGGAGGTCTGCTCGCGGTGGGTGGCCAGCCGCCAGTGGTGGGACAACGAGGGGGGGGCGCTCCCCAGGTCGAAGAGGCCCAGGGAGACGTTGGTGTTGCCGAGGTCGATGGCCAGAAGCCGCATCTCGCTCAAGCGGGCTCCTCCTCGAAGGACGGCTCGGTGGTCTCCCGGACCAGGACCACGTCCCCGGCC
>JALSIO010000089.1 GCA_026989995.1 Myxococcales bacterium | reverse complement strand
TGACGAGGAACGCCCCGGGGAGGAGAGCATGAGCGAGTCGCGCCTCGAGAGTTCGCCGGTCCGCCGGCTTCGGACGACGGGTTCCGTCTGGGTGGCCGGGCTGTTCCTCGCGGGGGCCCTGCTCGCGGCGGGATCCGCGCAGGCGACGCCGAGCGATCGATCCGTCCTGCGGATCGAGCTCGCTGCGACCGGAGCCGACCCCGACGCGAGCGGCCTGGTCCGCGGCAGGCTTCGCGTTTCCCGCTCGGACCTGACCGTCAAGCTGAAGGGGCTCACCCCGGGGGCGAGCTACGAGGTCCGGACCGACGGTGTGCTTCGCGCCGTGGTCGTGGCGCGCTCCAACGGGAGCGCGCGGGTGCGCTTCCGGACGCCCGACCCGCGGCCGCGGGATCTCGGTCTCGACTTCGACCCTCGCGGTGCCACGCTCACCGTAAGCGACGGCTCCGCGGACGTGCTCTCCGCAGTGCTCTCGGGGCCGGGCGAGCCTCCCGGCAGCGTGGTGGACGAACGGACCTTCCTGCAGCCGACGGCGCTCGCGCCGGGCGGCAAGGCGGAGGCCCGGTTCCGGCTGCGGCGGGACGGACGGCGCCGCTTCGAAGTCGAGATCGAGGACGTCCCGCCCGGCGACTACGAGCTCTTCGTCGACGGGGTCCTGCGCGGGACCATCGCCGTGGGCGCGGGCGGTGAGGGCGAGGTCGAGTTCGACACCGCCGATCCGGGCGAGTTCCCGCTCGACTTCGACCCCACCGGCCAGACGGTGGAGATCGTCCAGGGAGGCGTGGTTCTCGCGAGCAGCGCGGGTGCGCCTCCCGGTGGCGGCGATCCGCCCGGCGGCGGCGGGCCCGGGACCTGCACGGAGGACGAGACGCAGCTGCCGCTGCTCCAGACCGGCGCCCTCGCCGGGGCCACCGGGGACGTCCGGCTGCGCCTGCGGGACGACTGCCGGGAGTCGCTCCGGGTACAGGTCGAGGACGTGCCCGACGGGGGCTACGACCTCCGCGTGGGCGGCACGGTCCGCGGCTCGATCCAGGTGAGCCTCGGACAGGGCCAGCTCGAGTTCGACACGGACGACCCGCCGAAGCCGGTGCTCGACTTCCCGGTCCGGGGCGAGCTTGTCGAAGTTCTCCAGGGTGGAACCGCGGTCCTCCAGCGGGTCTTCCCGGAGTGAAGCCACGGGGTGCGGGGGCTCGTCCCCCGCACCCAGGGCACTCCGGGTGGCGGCCCCGGGCGCGGCGGTGCCGATGCGCGGTCGGGGTCGAGCTCCGCACCGCGGCTGGAGGCACGCCCCGCGGCGGAGGGAGGGAGCACCGTGGTGATGCGTGGAATCGTTGGAAGCCCGTGCCGAGGCGCAGCGGCCCTCCTACTCGGCCTCTTCCACCTCGCAGGCCGTGGCTGAGCCCGGGGGGGATGCCGGCGCGGACCGCCCGCCGTGGCCGCCGGCCCCAACCCACCTTCGGGGGCGCCCCCCCCGTCCCCGAAGGTGGGTTGCCCTAGGTCGGGATCTCGACTCCGGGATGGGTGGGCTCGTCGTAGCGCTGGTGGAGGAAGGGGAGGAGCCACGCGCCCGGGATGCTTCGCATCACCTCGCCGTGGCTGAGGGTCGTCCCGACGTCGTACTCCATTCCGACCAGCCGGCGGACGGGGAGGTCGGCCACCGGGTCGAAGGGCGACTCGCGCAACACGAGCTCGCCTTCCACCGGCCGCACCTCGCGGTGCCGCTGTTGCCAGACGAGCCGCACCAGCAGGGGATCCCCGTCGAAGTGGCGCCCCTTCTCGCAGGAGGGCAGGGCCTTGAAGCACCAGGCGTACTCGGTGTACTCGCGCCCGCCGCGGTCCTCGCCGAGCTCGCCCCGGCCCTCGAGGTAGGTGATCCCCATCCGGGTGATGTGGGCCTCGACTCGGTCCCCCTCCACGCGGAGGTCGATCTCGCCGATCTTCTTCGGCTCGCCGTAGGTATCCCGCCCGGCGAGGACGGCCTGCTCGGCGGTCATGGGCATGGTCAGGACGTAGGTGCCCTCGGTGTCCTGGTAGCGGGCGCGGACGCCGAAGACCCCCGAGCCGATCTCGACGGTGAGCTCCGGGGAGATGTGCATCGCCACCTTCGAGAAGGTCACCTGCACCTGCGGGCGCTCGGTGGGCTCGAGCGGCTTCGGGAGCACGGCCGCCACCAGCGCCGGATCCGTCTCGTAGACGGCCCGAAGCGAGCTCACCGTGCTCTCCAGGAACTCCGGGTTCTGCTCCGCCGCCCGGGCCACCTGATCCGGGCTCTTCACGTACCTAAGCCGTGCCATGGGTCCTCCCGGGCGTCTCGCCCTCCTCGCCGCGGAGCCAGCTCTGCTCCGGCCCGATCCGGGCCACGAGCGGGGCCAGCTTCTCCACGTCGAAGCCGTAGAAGCGCGCTGCGTTCATGCCGAGGATGGCCTCGAGATCCGCCTCGGGCAGCCCGTGGAAGGTCTCGTGGAGCTGCCGCGCGGTCTCGGGCCAGGTGCCCTCGGGATGGGGGTAGTCGGTCCCCCACATCAGGTTGCGCACGCCGATCTGCTCGCGCATCTCCGCCTCCTTCCGCGGCATGCAGGAGGCGCCGATGGCGACGTTGCGCGCGAAGTACTCGCTCGGCTTGAGGCTCAGATGGCTCCGGTAGTCGCCGAGCTTGGCGCTGTAGTGGGTCTCGCTGTAGCGCTGGTCGAGGAGCTCGAGCAGCTCCGGCACCCACACCGAGGTGCCCTCGGTGATGGAGAACCGAAGCCGCGGGTGCCGCTCGAAGACCCCGCCCCAGATCAGGAACCAGAGCGGTCGGGCCGTCCACCAGGCCACTTCCGAGATGTAGATGCCGACCATGCCCTGGTGCTCGCCGTAGTCCTCCATGGGCGCCGCACCGGAATGGATCGCCACCACCATCTCGAGGTCCTCGCAGGTGGCCCAGATCGGCTCGTAGCGCGGGTCGTGGTAGGGCGCCTGCTTCCCCCAGCGGGTGGGGATCAGGATGCCCCGGAGCCCGTGCTCCCGCGCCCACCGGATCTCGGCCACCGCCTCGTCCACGTCCCAGCAGATGGGAACGATGGCGATCCCCGCCCGCCGCTCCGGCGCCATCTGGCAGAACTCCGCGAGCCAGCGGTTGTGTGCGCGCGCGCCGGCCCACTGGAGCTCGGGCACCACGTTCTCGGTCGGAAGGGAGAGCCCGGCGCCGAAAGGCGGCATGTTCATCTCCGTGATGCCGTCCGGGAAGATCACCTCCCCCGCCACGCCGTCTGCGTCGAGCACCCGGATGCGCTCGTCGTGGTCCCAGGCGCCGGAGAGCTCCCGTTCCCGCCCGCGGCGCCATTCGCGGTTGATGTCGTCGACCAGGAACTTTCGCGCCGCCTTGCGCGTCTCCTCGAGCTGGATGGGAAGCGCCTGGTCGAAGACCTCGCGGTACTTGGGATCGAGGTAGTCGCGGTACTGCTCCGGCGGCAGGCCGGCGTGGCAGTCCGAAGAAATCACCAGATAGCGGTCCATGGCTTCTCCTACGCCTCCTCCGGGGTCGAGGCGATGGGCTCCGAGTAGAACTGGCGGGCCCAGCGGCGGAACTCGCCCAGGAACTGGTCTCCCTCGCAGAAGACGGGCCTTTGCGGGTGGATCTTGTTCTCCCAGATGCGGAAGTCCTGCTGCACCCCCTGCATGAGCCCCTCGATGAATTCCTCGCCGGCGAGGTCGGCGAGGTTGCGGCTCACCGTGAAAAGCCAACGGGAGTGGGTGCGCCGCTCGTGGACCGGGCTGGTCGAGGAGTACATGAGCAGCCCGGCACCGGGGATCCCGGTCAGGCGCACCGCGGCCAGACCGAGGCCCCAGGTGTCGCGCCAGAGCTCGGTCTCGAAGGTGCCGAAGGGGGTCTCGCGGGGCGACCGGCTCACGGCGTGCATGGTGCGGCCTCCGTCGCTGTAGCTCACCTCCTGGGGCGGGATCTCGGGCTGGCCGTGCACGAAATGGAAGTGGACGGGGTCGCAGTTGTTCTCGGCCATGTCCTGCATGTGGACCCCGACCTCGATCTCGAAGAAGCGCGGCTCGGTCCACGCCGGGTCCGAGAGCTCGGGCATGTCGGGGACCTTCCATTCCGGGGGCTTTCCCTCGGCGTGGTGCCACACGAAGATCATGTGGTTGCGCTCGTCCACCGGCCAGGCCCTCGTGGAGGCCGTCGGCGGGACGCGCTTGCAGTAGGGGATCTCGTCGCAGCGCCCGTCCGCATCGAAGTGCCACCCGTGGAAGGGGCAGCGGATGCCCTCGCCCGCCACGCGGCCGCCGTGGCCGAGGTGGGCGCCGAGATGGGGACAGTAGGCGTCGAGCACCACCGGTCGGCCGGAGCGGGTGCGGAAGAGGACCAGGTCCTCCCCGAAGTAGTGGATCGGCTTGACCTCACCGGCGACGAGGTCTCGGCTCCAGGCCACGGCGAACCAGCCGTTGGGGATGGGCAGGGCGAGGTGATCGCTGCGTCGGGGACTCATGGGGTCGCCGCCTCCTTGCCGGGGGCCAGGGCCTCGGCCAGGAACCGCGCCGCCGCCAGCGCCTGCTGGCGCAGCGGATACCCGTCGAGGTGGGCCCAGTTGAACATGAGGGCGTAGAACGCGCCCAGGATCATCTCCGTCTGGGTGCGGGCGGAGTGTCGCGGCGAGATGTCGCCCGCGCTCCGCCCGTCGCGGACCAGCGCGCCGAAGGCCTCGTGGAGCAGCCGGCTCTGCTCCGGCTCGAGGTGCGCCTCGTGCGCCACGTGGATGAGCTCCGTGAGCAGCTCCCGGTGCATCGGTCCCGCCTCCTCGGCGCGGGCGGCCACCTGGCCGAAGAACCGCTCGAGGCGCTCCGCGGTGCTCGCCGGGTGCTTGCGAAGGGACTCGATGTCGAGCAGGAGCTCCCGAAGCGCCTGGCCCGCGAGCTCGCGGAGCAGGTGACGCTTCGAGGGGAAGTGGTTGAAGAAGGTCTTGTGGGCGACATCGGCCCGCTCGCAGATCTCCTGGACCCGCGTGGCCGCGTAGCCGTGTTCGTCGAAGAGGGCGGAGGCGGCCGCGAGGATGCGGCTGCGCAACTCCTGCTTGCGCCTCTCGCGGCGGCTCGGTTCGGCGGGCGCGACCACGGCGCGCATCCTACGCCGAACGTACAGGTCGTTGCAAGCATATACTGAAGTGTATTCGGGGCACGGAGCGTCCCCTCGGGGCTCAAGTCCGCGGTGAGCCCTCCGATCCGCAGCGGGACGCCCCGGAGGTGCGCCCATGCCCATTCGCCGTCTGCTCGGCAGGCTTCGGTCCGGTCGTCGCCGGGCCCCCACCGACCCGGTCCCGGGCTCCGCCGACCCGGGAGGGGAGGCCGCGGCCGCCGCGTCCGCGGAGGCCACCGGCGGTGCAGAGGAGGCTCCGGACGCGGCCGCGGGTCGGCCGGCGACGGATCGGCGCAGGGAGGTGCGGATCCGCCACTTCGGCTGGGCCCGGTACGCCCTCGGCGACGAGACGGGCGAGGGGCTCGTCACCGATCTCTCGGTCGGGGGCGCCTTCGTGGAGCGGCCCACGCTGCGGCCCTCCCCCGGAGCCAAGCTCGAGCTCCGGCTCAAGCCGGCAGGCGGCCATCCCACCCTTCCCATCGACTGCGAGGTGGTGCGCGTCGAGGAGCGCGGC
>JALSIO010000088.1 GCA_026989995.1 Myxococcales bacterium | reverse complement strand
CCTAGAAGACGCGGGCGGGGACACCGAGAAGGCGGTGGAGCTGCTCCGCGAGCGGGGCCTGGCCAAGGCGGCCCGGCGCGAGGGGCGGACCACCAGCGAGGGCACCATCGGGCTGGCGCTGACGGACGAGGCGGCCGCACTCGTGGAGCTCACCTGCGAGACGGATTTCGTGGCCAAGACGGAGGAGTTCCAGGAGCTGGCGCGGAAACTCGCCGAGGCGGTGGCTCGCGACCCCGCGATCGACTCGCCCGAGAAGCTGCTTGCCGCCCGCATCGGCGAGTCCACCGGCCGGGACCTGATCCAGGCGGCCATCGCCCGGCTCGGCGAGAACGTGGTGGTCAAGCGGGTGGCCCGGCTGGCACTGGACGCGCCCGGCCGGCTTGGCGGCTACGTCCACGCCGGCGGCAAGCTCGGCGTCGTCGTGGCCCTGGCCACGGAGAGGACGGGGCCGGAGGTGGAAACGCTGGCCAGGGACCTGGCCATGCACGTCGCCGCTGCAGATCCGACCCCGCTCGCCGTGGACCGCGAGAGCCTCCCGGAGGAGGTCGTGGCCCGCGAGCGGGAGTTCCGCCTGCGGGAGGCCCGGGCCTCGGGAAAGCCCGAGTCGGTGGTCGAGAAGATGGTCGAGGGCCGGCTTCGGAAGTTCTTCCAGGAGGTGGCGCTCCTCGACCAGCCCTTCGTGAAGGATCCCGACCGCCGGGTGGGGCAGGTGGTCGCCGAGGTGGCGGGCCGCGTGGGCGGGGAGATCGAGGTTGCAGGCTTCGTGCGCTACCGCCTGGGAGAGGCCGAGGGGCCGTGACCTCCCCGCCGCAACACCGCGTGCTGCTCAAGCTCTCCGGGGAACGCCTCGCGGGGGAGGGCCGCTTCGGGATCCAGCCCGGCGTGATCGGCGGACTGGCCGACGAGCTGCGGGAGGTCCGGGAGCTCGGGGTCGAGCTCGCGGTGGTGATCGGCGGCGGCAACGTGATCCGCGGGATCCAGGCCGCCTCCGAAGGTCTTCAGCGGGTGACCGCGGACTACATGGGCATGCTGGCCAGCGTGATCAACGCCCTCGCCCTGCAGGATGCCCTCGAGAGCCGGGAGGTGGACACCCGGGTGCTCACCGCCCTCGAGATCCGGTCGGTGGCCGAGCCCTACATCCGGCGCCGGGCGGTCCGCCACCTGGAGAAGGGACGGGTGGTGATCTTCGCGGCGGGGACCGGCAATCCCTATTTCAGTACCGACACGGCGGCGGCCCTCCGCGCGGCGGAGATCGGGGCCGGGGTGGTGCTGAAGGCCACCGGGGTGGACGGCGTCTACGATGCCGACCCGAAGCTCGATCCCCACGCCCGTCGCTACGACTCCGTCTCCTACGACGAGGCCATCCAGAAGAACCTGCGCTTCATGGACCAGACCGCCATCTCGCTGTGCCGCGAGAACGATCTGCCCATCGTGGTCTTCGACATCGGAACGCGGGGAAACATCCGACGGGCGGTCGAGGGCGAGCCCGTCGGCACCCGCGTCGGCAAGTAGGGGAGCCCGTCATGGCGTCGCTGGAAGACGTGCAGGTGGTACTCGACGAGACGCGCGAGGCGATGGAGAAGGCCATCCGGAGCCTGCGCGCGGAGCTTCAAAAGATCCGCACCGGGCGCGCCAGCACGGCGATTCTCGACGGGATCCAGGCGGACTACTACGGGACGCCGACGCCGCTGAACCAGCTCGCCAACCTCACCACGCCGGATCCGCGCCTCATCGTGATCTCTCCGTACGACAAGTCCGCCCTGCCGGCCATCGAGAAGGCCATCCAGGCCTCCGACCTCGGGCTCACGCCCCAGAGCGACGGCAAGGTGGTGCGGATCCCGATTCCTCCGCTCACCGAGGAGCGTCGCCGGGAGCTCGTGCGCCATGTCCACAAGGTGGCCGAGGAGCACAAGGTCGGTGTGCGGGAGGCTCGCCGGGAGGGGCTGGCCATGTTGAAGGACCTCGAGGCAGACGGCCTCCCAGTGGACGATCGCCGGCGGGCCGATCGGCAGGTGCAGGAGCTCACCGACGAGTACGTGAACCGCATCGACGAGATGGTCGCGGTCAAGGAGAAGGAGATCCTGGAGGTCTGATGGCGGCCAGCCGGCTGCGCAGCGATCGGCTCCCGCGCCACGTCGCCATCATCATGGACGGCAACGGGCGCTGGGCGGAGCGGCGGGGGCGCTCGAGGAACGAGGGGCATCACGCCGGCCTCGAGGCCCTCCGGGCCGTGGTCCGCGCGGCGCACGAGCTCGGCATCGAGGTCCTCACCCTCTACGCCTTCTCGAGCGAAAACTGGAACCGGCCCCGCAGCGAGGTGGACGAGCTGATGCGGCTGCTCGTGCACTACCTGCGCACGGAGGTGGACGAGGTCCACCGGAACGGCATCCGCATCCGCATGATCGGCCGCAGCGACCGGCTTCCCGAGGAGGCCCGGAGGCTCGCGGAGGCAGCGGTGGATCGGACCCGGGACAACCGGGAGATGACCCTCTGTTTCGCGGTCTCCTACGGGGGCCGCCAGGAGATCGTGGATGCCGCGCGGGCGCTTCTGCGCGCCGCGGAGCACGGCGAGATCGATCCGGAGCGCCTCGACGAGAAGACCTTCGCCGGATCCCTCTACGCGCCGGACCTCCCGGACCCGGACCTGCTCATCCGCACCGGCGCGGAGCTGCGCGTCTCGAACTTCCTCCTCTGGCAGATCGCCTACACGGAGCTCTACGCCACCGACGTGATGTGGCCGGACTTCCGCAAGGGGCACTTGGTGGAGGCGCTGCTCGACTACCAGCGCCGGGAGCGCCGCTTCGGCCTGACCGGGGCGCAGGTTCGAAGCGGCGCCGCGGAGCGGGGGTGAGGCGCCTCTCGATCCTGGGGAGCACCGGCAGCGTGGGGAACCAGACCCTCGCTCTCGTGGCGGCCTTCCCCGAGCGCTTCCGGGCGGTGGCTCTCGCAGCAGGCCGCAACGTCGAGCGCCTCGCCGAGCAGGTGCGCGTGCATCACCCGGAGGTGGTGGCGGTGGCCGATCGCGAGGCCGCGGAGGCCCTCCGCGGCCTGCTCGGCGGCGAGGCCCCGGAGGTCGCGCACGGCCCCGAGGGCCTGGCGGCGGTGGCGGGGGCGCCCGCCGACCTCGTCGTCTCCGCCCTCGTGGGCGCCCGGGGCCTGGCACCGACGCTCGCGGCGGTGCGGGCCGGTCGGGACGTGGCCCTGGCGAACAAGGAGGCGCTGGTCTGTGCGGGCGCGCTCTTCCGGCGGGAGGTCGATCGGGCCGGTGTGCGTCTGCTCCCCGTGGACAGCGAGCACAGCGCCATCTTCCAGGTCCTCGCGGGCCAGCGCCGCGAGGACCTGGCGAGAATCCTGCTCACCGCCTCCGGCGGCCCCTTCCGGACCTGGCCCGCAGAGCGCATCGCGACGGCGGGGGTGGACGAGGCCCTGGCCCACCCGAACTGGGACATGGGCCCCAAGATCACCGTGGACTCGGCGACGCTGATGAACAAGGGCCTCGAGGTGATCGAGGCCCGGTTCCTCTTCGACGTCGATCCGGAGCGCATCGGTGTCGTCGTCCACCCGCAGTCGATCGTACACTCGATGGTGGAGTTCGCGGACGGGTCGGTGCTGGCCCAGCTCGGAGTGCCCGACATGCGGGTCCCCATCGCCGTGGCCCTGGCATGGCCCGAGCGCCTGCCCCTCGACCTGCCGCGCCTCGATCTCGCCGAGGTCGGGCGGCTCGACTTCGAGGAGCCCGATCGCGAGCGCTTTCCCTGCCTCGACCTGGCCTTTGCCGCCCTCGGCGGCCCCGAGTCGGCTCCCGCCGTGCTGAACGCGGCCAACGAGGTGGCCGTGGAGGCCTTCCTCACCGGCCGCATTCCCCTGCCCGAGATCGCCCGCACCAACGCCCGGGTGCTCGAGGAGCACCTCGCCGAGGGCGGCTTCCACCTCGGCGACGTCGAGGCGGTTCTCGCCGCCGATCGCCGCGGGCGCCGGCGGGCCGCAGAGCTCCTCGGACTGCCTGCGGCCGCGGAGGTCGCCTGATGCTCGAACAGGGACTGAGCTTCACGGTCGCCTTCGTGGTGATGCTCGGCGTGCTGATCTTCGTGCACGAGCTCGGCCACTTCGTGGCGGCGAAGCTCTGCGGCGTGCGCGTGCTGAAGTTCTCGCTGGGCTTCGGCCCCCCGGTGGGCTTCGGGCGCTACCGGCTGGCCTTCGAGCGGGGTGGGACCGAGTACGTGGTGGCCTGGCTCCCCCTCGGCGGCTACGTGAAGATGCTCGGGGAGAACCCGGACGAGATCGACGACCCGGAGGTGCGGGCCCACCCGGACGAGGCCCTCGGGGCGAAACCGGTCTGGCAGAAGCTCGCCATCGTCTTCGCCGGGCCGGCCATGAACCTCCTGCTGCCGGTGGTGGTGTTCACGGGAAACCTCTTCGTGGGGCTCCCGCGGGCGGCGCCGGTGGTGGGGGCGGTGGAGCCGCTGTCGCCCGCCGAGGCCGTGGGACTTCGTCCCGGAGATCGGATCCGCGCCGTGGAGGGGCGGCCGATCCGCTGGTGGGACGATCTCGAGGAGGCGGTGCGAGCCGCCCCCGGCCGTCCGCTCCGACTCGAGGTGGAGCGCGGCGACAGCGCGGTCGGGATCGCGGTCACGCCGGAGCCCCGCCGGGGGCTCGATCCCTTCGGGGCGGTCCGGGAGGTCGGCTGGATCGGTGCCCTCCACAGCCGGTTGCGGCCCGTGGTGGGCGTTCCCGACGGCGAGAGTCCCGCGGCGCGCGCCGGGATCCGGTCGGGGGACCTCGTCACCCACGTCGCCGGCGAGCCGGTCGAGGACTGGGCTGCGTTCGAGGCGGCCCTCGCCCGGGCCGCCCGGGCGGGGGAGCCGCTCCGGCTTTCGGTGCGCCGCCGCCTGCCGGGCACGCCGCCGGACACGCCTCCCGAGGAGCTGCGCCGCGTCGAGGTGGAGCTTCCTCCGCTGCCCTCCGCGCGGGCCCTCGGTCTCGTCCCCGCCACCGTGCTCGTGGAGCAGGTGACACCGGGTTCCCCGGCAGCGGAGGCCGGGCTTCGCCCGGGCGACCTCCTGGTGGCCGTGGACGGGCGGCCGGTCGGGAGCTTCGCCTCCTTCGCCGAGCGGGTGCGAAGCAGCGGGGGGCGTCCGCTCCGGATCACCTTCGCCCGGGACGGGACGACCCGAACCGTCGAGATCCGGCCGCGGCTGATGGCCGCGGACACCGGGCTCGGGATCGAGGAGGAGCGCTACCTGATCGGCATCCTCGCCCGGCCGGCGAGCCTCCCGGGCGCCATCGCCCTCGAGCGGGAGCGCAACCCGCTGCGCGCGGTGCCCCGGGCCGTGGGCATGACGGCCGAGGTGACGCGCACCTACATCGAGGGGCTCGGCAAGCTGATCACGGGCGAGGTCTCGCGGCGCCAGATCGCCGGGCCCATCGGCATCGCCGTGATCGCCCACAAGGCCCTCGAGCGCGGCTTCGAGGCCTATCTCTCCATGCTGGTGCTGATCAGCATCAACCTCGGCATCCTGAACCTGCTCCCCATCCCGGTGCTCGACGGGGGGCAGGCGGTGCTGTTCGCGATCGAGGGAATCAAGCGCTCGCCGGTCTCCCTGCGCACCCGGGAGATCGTCCAGCAGGTGGGGCTGAC
>JALSIO010000087.1 GCA_026989995.1 Myxococcales bacterium | reverse complement strand
TACGCCACCGCGGCAGCCGCGGCGGGGATGCAGCCTCCCGCGGATCGCGTCCTCGACGGGTTGGACCTCGTCGCGCACGTGCGGGGCGAGGTCGCGGGCCGCCCCCACCCCCGGCTCTTCTGGCGGGCGGGGCACTACCGGGTGGTCCGGGACGGCGACCGGAAGCTCCAGGTCGCGAAGCGGCCGCGCCGGCGGTGGCTCTTCGACCTCGCGCGGGATCCCACGGAGCGGGAGAAGCTCGCCTCGCGGGAGACGGAGCGCGTCCGCGCGCTGCTGCGCATCCTCGAGGAGCACGACGCCCGCCGGGCGGAGCCCCTCTGGCCTTCCGTGGTCGAGATCCCCGTCAACGTGGACGGCGATCTGAGCCAACCCGACGAGCCCGACGACGAGTACGTCTACACCCCCAACTGAGCGGGGCCGCGGCCTCGGGCGGCCCGCGAGGAGACGACATGGAAGACCGGGACGTGATCCGCGAGAAGTCCGGCCCCATCGCCCGGGCGCGCCTCGCGCCGCGCCCGGTACCGCGACGCCCAGAGCTGGCGGATACTCGGCGAGCTCGACCGGGCGCTCGGCGCCGCGGCGGCCGATCCCGAGGTGAAGGTCATCGTGCTCTCCGGGGAGGGGCCGCACTTTTCGGCGGGGCACGACCTCGGCACGCCGGAGCAGCGGGAGGCGCAGGAGCGGGTCGGGACCTGGGGCGGGCCCTACTACGACGCCTTCCGCCACTACAACCTGGAGCTGACGCTCCGCTGGCGGAACCTGCCCATCCCCACCATCGCCATGGTCCACGGCCACTGCATCTACGGGGGTTGGATGATCGCGAGCGCGATGGACCCGATCTTCGCCTCCGAGGATGCACTCTTCCGGGCCGGGCTCGTCGAGTACTTCTCCGTGCCCTGGGACGTCGGCCCCCGGGCGGCCAAGGAGCTCCTCTTCGAGAGCCGCTTCCTCACCGCGCACGAGGCCCGGGAGCTCGGCCTCGTAAGCCGCGTCTACCCGCGCGAGCAGCTCGGGTCCGAGACCCTCGCCTACGCCCGCCGCGTCGCGGAGAACCCGCGGCTGAACCTCCGCCTCGCCCAAGCTCGCCGTGAACCGGACCCTCGACCTGCGGGGGTTCACCAACGCCATCGAGGCGACCTTCCACGACTACTGGGCCATGGCCAACCCCGGACGGCCCGCACCGGGGAGCGATCCCGATGCCTGGCGGGCCGAGCGCCGGGTCCCGGCCGCGAAGCTCGCCCTCCGCCGCCTGGAAGCCAGCCGGGGCGACCTTCGCGAACCGGGGAAGGCGCCCGCGCCGCCGCGGAAGTGACGCCCGGGCCGACTAGGGTCCGCCCACCGGGGCCGTGTGGCGGGCCGCGAGCTTCCCGATCTCCCGCACCAGCGCCGAGGGCGCGAAGGGCTTGGCCAGGAAGATGCCGCCGCTCTCCTCGAGCTCGCGGGCGAGGGCGGCGGGGGGAGCGCTCCCGCTCGTGAGGATCACGCCGGTGTCCGGGTGCGCCGTCCGAAGCCGACGGAAGAGATCGGCCCCGCCGCGGGGAGGCAGGTCGAGGTCGATGAGCACCACCCGGAAGGCCGACGGGCCGGCTGCCTCGATGAGGGTGAGCGCCTCCTCCCCGTCCGAGGCCGTCTCCGCGCGGAAACCGGCGCGTTCGAGGGCCCGGCCGAGGAGCCTCCGCAGGGTGGGCTCGTCGTCGACCACCATGACCCGGACCGCGAGATCGGATGCCACGGCGGCAGCATAACCGCATGCGGGGCCCGGGCACCCCCGGCCGGGGGGTGCCTGCCTGTCGGCTTTGCGGGGTTTTGCGGGGCCTTGCGGGGTTTTGCGCGGTTTTCCGGCGTGCTACGGCGTTCTGCGGGCTCTTCCCGGGCTTCCCGGGGCACCCTGGCGGAATGGCGAAAGCATGGCGAAAATCCGGGCATGGCTCCCTCCGGCCATGCCGAGCTCCGATGCCGCAGTGCCTTCTCCTTCCTGGAGGGGGCCTCGAATCCCGAGGACCTGGTGGACCGGGCCGCGGAGCTCGGGATCGAAACCCTCGCTCTGGCGGATCTGCACGGCCTCTCGGGCGCCCCCCGCTTCTTCACCGCCGCCAGGCGTGCCGGGATCCGCCCCCTGGTGGGCGCCGAGGTGACCCTCGCGGAAGTCCCCGCCGCGCCCGGCCGGGGAGGGACCCCGCCCCGATCCCGGCCCGCCCCCCGCGGCCCCTCGGAGCCGGAAGCGGCCGGGGGCTGGCGCCTCCTGCTCCTGGCGGAGACGCGCGAGGGCTACCGGAATCTGTGTCGAATCCTCACCCTGGGCCAGGCCCGGCGGGGCAAGGGGGAATTCCTCCTCCTGCCCGAGGAGCTCGAAGCCCGTGCGGGTGGCCTCACCGCCCTGGTCCGGGCCGACGGCGCGCTTCGCCCGGAGAGGCTCGTCTGGCTCCGGCGGGTCTTCGGCGAGCACCTCGCGGTGGATGTCTCCCGCACCCTCGACCGGTCGGCGGAGGCCGCCGCCCGCCGCGCCGTGGATCTGGCGGAGGCCCTCCGGATCCCCGTCGCCGCCACCGGCGACGTGCGCCATGCCCGCCCTTCCGGCAGGCGGGTGCTCGACGCCTTCCACGCGCTCCGGGCCGGCGTCACCCTCGACGCCGCGGGCCGGAGGCTGCTCCCCAATGGCGAGCACCACCTGCGGGCACCCGGGGAGATGAGGCGGCTTTTCGCCGACCGTCCCGCCTGGCTCCGGGAGACGGCCCGCATCGCCGAGCGGGCCTGCTTCACCCTGGAGGACCTCGACTACCGCTTTCCCCGCTTTCCGGTTCCGGGGGGGGAGAGCCCCCTCTCGCACCTGCGGCGGCTCGCCTTCGAGGGTGCCCGTCGGCGCTACGGCACGCCGCTGCCGGGTCGCGTCCGGAGGCAGCTCGAACACGAGCTCGCGGTGATCGGCAGGCTCGACCTCGCCGGCTACTTCCTCATCGTCGACGACATCGCGCGTTTCGCCCGGGAACAGGGCATGCTCTGCCAGGGGCGCGGCTCCGCCGCCAACAGCGCCGTCTGCTACGCCCTCGGCATCACCGCCGTCGATCCGGTGGGCATGGATCTGCTCTTCGAGCGCTTCCTCTCCGAGGAGCGGGGGGAGTGGCCGGACATCGACCTCGACCTCCCCTCCGGCGAGCCCCGTGAGCGCGTGATCCAGTACGTCTTCCAGCGCTACGGCGAGCGCGGCGCGGCCATGACCGCCACCGTCATCACCTACCGCACGCGTTCCGCGGTGAGGGAGATGGGCAAGGTCCTCGGCCTCGAATCCGACGCCGTGGACCGCCTGGCGACGCTGCTCGGCAGCCTCGAGTGGGAGGGGTCGGCGGATCCCGCCGAGCTCCGGCGCCTCCTTCGCAGCTCCGGGGTGGACCCGGATGCTCCCCGGGTGGCGGAGCTCCTCGCCCTGGTGCAGGAGGTGCGCGGCCTGCCGCGCCACCTGGGCCAGCACACCGGCGGCATCGTGGTCGCCGGCCAGCCCCTCGACCACGTGGTGCCCATCGAGCCGGCGCGCATGCCCGGCCGGAGGGTGATCCAGTGGGACAAGGACGACTGCGCCGACCTCGGCCTCATCAAGATCGACCTGCTCGGGCTCGGGATGCTGAACGCGCTCGAGGAGGCGCGTCGCCTGCTCCGGGAGGCGCGGGGGCTCGACCTCGACCTGGCGCGGATCCCGCCGGACGATCCCCGCACCTTCGAGACGATCCGCCGCGCCGACACGGTCGGCGTCTTCCAGATCGAGAGCCGCGCCCAGATGGCGACCCTCCCCCGCATGCGGCCGGAGCGCTTCTACGACCTCGTGGTGGAGGTGGCCATCATCCGCCCGGGTCCCATCGTGGGGCGCATGGTCCACCCCTACCTGGAGCGCCGGGCGGGACGCGAGCCGGTTCGCTACCCGCACCCCTCCCTGCGCCCGATCCTGGAGCGCACGCTCGGAGTGCCGATCTTCCAGGAGCAGCTCCTGCGCATCGCCATGACCGCGGCCGGATTCAGCGGGGGCGAGGCCGAGGAGCTCCGCCGCGCCATGGGCTTCAAGCGCTCGAACGCGCGGATGGCCCGCCTCGAGTCGCGGCTGAGGGAGGGCATGGAGGCCCGCGACATTCCCCCGGAGGCGCAGGAGGAGATCCTGCGCGGCATCCTCTCCTTCGCGCGCTACGGATTCCCGGAGTCCCACGCGGCCTCCTTCGCGCTCATCGCCTACGCCTCGGCCTACCTGAAGGCCCATCACCCGGAGGCCTTCCTGGCTGGGCTCCTCAACGCCTGGCCCATGGGCTTCTACAGCCCGGCCACCCTGGTGAAGGACGCCCAGCGCCACGGCGTGATCGTGCGGCCGGTGCACGTGAACGCCTCCGGCTACCGCACCCGACTCGAACCGGTGTCGGAAGCGGAGCCCTTCTCCCCCCGCACCCGGCTCGCGGTGCGCCTCGGCCTCCGCCACGTGCGGGGCCTTCGCGAGGAGGCGGCCCGCGCCCTCGAGGCGCAGCGGCGGCAGGGAGGGCCCTTCCTGAGTACCGGCGACCTGCTCCGGCGGGTCTCCCTCCGCCGGAACGAGCTCGAGACCCTGGCCGAGATCGGTGCCCTGCCCGGCGGGGGAGACGCCCGCCGGGCGGCCCTGTGGCAGGTGGCAGCCCTCGAGCGGGATCGGAGCTCGCTGTTCGCCGGCGCCGGTGCGGGGGGCGCGGAGCTCCCGGTCCCCGAGCTCACTCCCCTCGAGCGGACCCTCGCCGACTACCGGGGCACAGGGCTCACCACCGGACCCCAGGTGATGGCCCACCTGCGCCCCACCTTGCGCCGCCGCAGCGTGCTCGAGGCCCGGGCCCTCCGCCGGGCCCGGGACGGGACCCGCGCCCGGGTGGCCGGACACGTGATCGTGCGCCAACGGCCGGGCTCGGCGGGGGGACTCTGCTTTCTCACCCTCGAGGACGAGACCGGAACCGCCAACGCCATCCTGACCCCGCGCACCTTCCGGCGCTTCCGGGCACCGCTGCACGCCTCCCCGCTGCTCGAGCTCGAGGGGCGGATCCAGAGCCGGGACGGCGTGGTGCATCTGCTCGTGCACCGCCTCCGCCCCCTCTTCCTCCCCGACCCCTCCGTCGGGCCGACCGGGGCCCGCGCCACCCCCTGCGAGGGAGCCGCGGGACGCCCCGCGCCGGGAGCCCCCACCGGGCCGCCGCCTGCCGCGCACCCGGGCGCCGAGGTCCTGCCTCCCGACCGGAACTACCGCTAGCGGCGCAGTGGCGGGCGCGATCGCCTGCATGAGGCCGACCCCGCCCGACGAAGCCGGGAACGAGCCGCTCACGCAAGGCCAAATCGGGTCGCGGGATGGCCGCGCGGGCTCCCGCCCGACGTGCCCATCGCAGCCCCATCCGGGCGCGGGGCCCGCCCCGCGCCGCGACGCCCGCCGAGCGGAGGCCGTCGGCTATCCTGCGCCCGCGCCCGGGGAGGAGCCATGCGGAAGATCGTGCGGGAGCTCGTGGAACTCCTGGATCTCGAGACCATCGAGGTCGACCACTTCCGGGGCCCGAGCTCCGGTGGGGGGTGGCGCCACGTCTTCGGCGGGCACGTGCTCGGCCAGGCGCTCGTGGCGGCGAGCCGCACCGTCTCGGGGCGGATGGTCCACTCCCTCCACGCC
>JALSIO010000086.1 GCA_026989995.1 Myxococcales bacterium | reverse complement strand
CGGTCGAGACCCGGGACTCCGGGGGGGGGGGGGCGGTGCCGGTGTGCACGCGCCTTCCGCTCGCTCCCGGGGCCCGGGTCGAGCTCGCCGGCACGCGGGCCGGGATCGAGCTCGCGGGGGGTGCGCGCCTTCGGGTCGAGCTCCCGGAGGAGATCGCGTGGCGGGTGGAGCGCGCGCCCTGCTTTCCCGCCTTCGGGCGCCTCGAGGAGCGCCCCGTGCTCGTGGGCGAGGGGGTCGCGCCCGTCCGGATGCACACCCGCTTCGAGCCGGTCACGGGGGCGCCGGCGCGGGTGGCCCCGCCCGCCGGGGCCCGGGGCGCGGCCTCGCCGGCCCGGCGGGGCCGCGGCGGCCGGGCGGCGCCGCCGCGACGGAGGGGCTAGGCCTCGCCGAGCCTGCGCAGCAGCTCGGCCTCGTCGATGACCGGGATGCCGAGCTCCCGCGCCCGGTCGAGCTTGCTCCCCGGGTTCTCGCCGGCCACCACGAAGTCGGTCTTCCGGGACACCGACGAGGCCACCCGGCCGCCGGCGGCCAGGATCCGTTCCCGGGCCTCCTCGCGGCTCAGGTGGGGCAGGGTGCCGGTGAGCACGAAGGTCCGGCCGGCGAGCGGCCCCGACTTCCTCGGCTTCCGCTCCTCCCGCGGCCGGACCCCGAGCTTCCCCAGCCGCTCGAGCTCCTCGCGGTTTCGCGGTTCCTGGAAGAAGCGCACCACCGATTCGGCGATCACCGGGCCGACCCCGGGGACGGCCTCGATCTCCTCGCGCGAGGCCGCCGCGAGTGCCTCGAGGCTCCCGAAATGGCGGGCGAGGAGCTCGGCCACCCCCTCTCCCACATGGCGGATGCCGAGGGCGATCAGCATGCGGGCGAGGGTCGGGCGGCGGGCGCGCTCGATGCTCCGCAGGAGGTTGTCGGCGGACTTCTCCCCCATGCGATCGAGCTCGAGGAGCTGTTCCCGCCGCAGGGTGAACAGGTCCGAGATCCGCCGCACGAGGCCGCGCTCGACGAGCTGGTCGACCAGCTTCTCGCCGAGTCCGTCGATGTCGAGGGCGCGCCGGCTGGCCACGTGCAGCAGGTTGTTCTTGATCTGCGCGGGGCAGTCGAGGTTCGGGCACCGGGTGACCGCCTCCCCCTCGAGCCGGACGGTCCGGGCGCGGCACACCGGGCAGCGGTCGGGCATGCGGAACTTCTTGGTGCCGGCCGGCCTGCGGCTTTTCACCACGGTGACGATCTGCGGGATCACATCGCCGGCGCGCTGCACGACGACCGTGTCGCCCACCCGGACGTCGAGGCGCTCGACCTCGTCCTCGTTGTGCAGGGAGGCGTGGGTGATGGTCACGCCTCCCACCCGCACCGGCCGCAGCCGCGCCACCGGCGTGAGCGCGCCGGTGCGGCCCACGCTCACCTCGATCGCCTCGACGACGGTGGTCTCCTGGCTCGGCGGAAACTTGAAGGCGATGGCCCAGCGCGGGCTCCGCGGGAGGTTGCCCGCCCGTTCCTGGTAGTCGAGCCGGTTCACCTTGAAGACGGTGCCGTCCATCTCGACGTCGTAGCCCTCCCGCCGTGCCTCCATCCGGCGGTAGTAGGCGAGGGCGGCGTCCACGTCGCCGCAGAGCCCGGCGTCGGGGGGAGTGAGCAGGCCCCAGCTCCGGAGGGTCTCGAGGACCTGCATCTGGGTGCGCACCCGCGAGGGCAGCCCCTCGGTGATCTGGTAGGCGTAGAAGCGGAGCAGCGCCAGGCGCCTGCGGTCGATGTCGTGGAGCTGTCGGAGGCTCCCGGCGGCGGCGTTGCGCGGGTTGGCGAAGGGCTCGAGGCCCTTTTCGAGGCGCTCGCGGTTGAGCTTCTCGAAGGCGGGGATCGGCAGCACCACCTCTCCCCGGATCGAGACGGTGCCCCGCGGCGGCGGGTCGGCGGTGAGCACGAGGGGCAGGCTCCAGATCTGCTTCACGTTGCTGGTGACGTCTTCGCCCACCCGGCCGTCTCCGCGGGTCGAGCCCACCGCGAGCACGCCGTCCTCGTAGAGGAGCTCCACGCCGGCGCCGTCGAGCTTGGGCTCGCCCGTGTACTCGAGCCGGTGACCCGGGCCGAGGTCGAGCAGTCGCCTCACCCGCTCGTCGAAGGCGCGGAACTCCTCCTCGCTGAAGGCGTTTTCGAGGGAGAGCATGGGCGTGCGGTGCCGCACCGGGCGAAAGCCCTCGGCGGGCGGCGGGCCGACCCGCTGCGTCGGCGAGTCCGGAACCACCGCCTCCGGGTAGCGCGTCTCGAGCTCCTGCAGCTCCCGGAAGAGGCGGTCGTACTCGGCGTCGCTGATCTCGGGCCGATCCTCGAGGTAGTAGAGCCGGGCGTGTCGGTTGAGCTCACGCTGGAGCCAGCGGATCCGCTCGAGCGCCTGCTTCCGCTCCCGGTCGGTGGAAGACCCCATCCTGCTCCCGCCCCGGTGGGGCGTCCCGGGAAGGCCGCCCCGCGCGCCGGCCGGCCGCCGCGGCCCCCTGCTCAGCCCCGGGCGTCCGCGGGCCGATGAAGGAGTAGCACCCCGCGGCGGAGGGTATCACGGCGGCTTCCCGAGGGGGCCGCTGCGACCGTGCTCCGGCCCGGGGGCACCCACCGGGCGCGGGCCTCACCGTGCCGTGCTCGAGGCCCCGGGAGGATCGAGGTGGCGGAGCGCTCCCCGGAGCTCCGGGAGCTCGAGGAGGAGGCCGCGCGGCTCCGGGAGGAGCTTCGGCGGGAGATCCGCGCCCGGGCGGATCTCCTCACGGTGGTCAGCCACGAGCTCCGGACGCCGGTCACCGTCCTCGCCGGGTACACGCGCCTGCTGCTCTCGGAGGAGGTGGGGGAGCTGAATCCCCGCCAGCGCCGCTACCTCGAGGAGTGCCGGCGGAGCTGCGAGCGGCTCAACGCCTTCATCGCCAATCTCCTCCACTTCTCCCAGCTGCAGGGCGGCGGTGTGCGCGTGGAGCCGGAGGACGCCTCCGTGCGCGAGGCCGTGGAGGGGGCCTGCGCCTTTCTCCGGCCGCTCGTCGAGGAGCACCGGAGCTCGCTCGAGATCGACGTGGCCGAGGACGCGGTCCGCGCCCGCTTCGACCCGCCCCGCATCGAGCAGGTGCTCTGCAACCTCCTCGAGAACGCCCTCAAGTACACGGAGCCCGGGAGCCGCATCCGCGTGGTGGCCCGGCGGGTGTGCGAGCAGGGACGTCCCTTCGTCGAGGTCTCGGTGATCGACGATGGTCCCGGAGTTCCTCCCGAGGACCGCGAGCGCATCTTCGAGCCCTATGTGCGCGGGGGCGGACAGCGGGGGAGCGGCGGGCTCGGCCTCGGCCTGAGCATCTGCCGCGAGATCGTCCGCGGCCACGGCGGGAGGATCCGGGTCTCGGACGCGGCGGGCGGAGGGGCGTGCTTCTCGTTTACCCTCCCGGTGGACGGGGAACGACCCCGAGCGGCCGGGGCGGAGGCGGAGCGGGAGTAGCAGGTGGGCGGAGCGGACGAGACCCCGTTCGCGCGGGGCGGGACCCCGTCGCCCCGGCGTGCGGGCGGTGCCCGCGTGCTGGTGGTGGACGACTCTCCGGGGATCCGAAGCTACCTCGCGGATCTCCTCGAGCTGCGGGGCTACCGGGTCGATACCGCCGAGGACGGCCGCAGCGCGCTTGCGCTGCTCGAGGCCGGTGCTGCGCCCGACGTGGTCCTCCTCGACGTCATGATGCCCGGCCAGGACGGGCTCGCGACGCTCCGGCAGGTGCACGAGCTTCGTCCCGAGCTTCCGGTGGTGATGCTCTCGGTGGTGGGCCAGGCGCGAACCATCGTGGAGGCGATGGAGGGCGGCGCCAGCGACTACCTGAACAAGCCGATCGACGAGGACGAGCTCGAGGCCACGCTTCGCTCCGTCCTCCGCCGGCGCCTGCTCGAGGACGAGCGGCGTGCGCTCCGGGAGCGGGTCACGGACCCGGACGCAGCGATCTGGGAGAGCCCCGCCCTGCGGAGCATCCGCTCGATGATCGACCAGATCGCCGACACCGACGTGACCGTGCTCGTCACCGGGGAGTCGGGCACGGGCAAGGAGATCGTCGCCCGCGCGCTCCACCGGGCCTCGTCGCGCCGGTGCCGCGCCTTCGTGAAGGTCAACTGCGCGGCGCTCCCGGCGGAGCTCCTGGAGAGCGAGCTTTTCGGTTACGAGCGGGGTGCCTTCACCGGGGCCGCGGGTCGCAAGCAGGGTCGCTTCGAGCTCGCCCACGGCGGCACCATCTTCCTCGACGAGATCGGGGAGATGAGCCCGCCGCTGCAGGCGAAGCTGCTGCAGGTGCTGCAGGAGTCGGCGTTCACCCGCCTCGGGAGCAACCGCGAGATCCGGGTGGACGTGCGGGTGGTCTGTGCCACCCATCGCGACCTGCACCAGATGGTTCGCGAGGGCCATTTCCGCGAGGACCTCTACTACCGGCTGAACGTGGTCAAGATCGCGATTCCGCCGCTGCGGGAGCGGCCCGAGGACCTGCGCCGGCTGGTGGAGGTCTTCCTCGACCGCTACAGCGCCCACTACCGCCGGCCCCGCCCCTCGCTCTCGCCGGTCCTGTGGCGGGCACTCGAGGCGCACCGCTTCCCCGGGAACGTGCGGGAGCTCGGCAACCTGATGCAGCGCTTGGTGCTGCTCGGGGACGAGGCGGCGGTGCTCGAGGCCCTGCGGCCGGAAGGGGCGGCGACGGGCGACCGCCTCGGAGAGCTGCTCCGGGAGCTCGAGGAGTCCGCCGGAGCGCTGCCGCTGCGGGAGGTGGGGAGGCGGGCCGCCCTCGAGGCCGAGCGGCAGATCATCGAGCAGGCCCTGGTCCGGACCGGCTGGAACAGGAAGCAGGCAGCCCGGCTGCTCGGGGTCAGCTACAAGACGATCCTGCAGAAGATCCGCGAGTGCGAGCTCTCGCCGGGCCGAGGTGCCTGAGCCGGGTTCCCCCGCCCCGGGGCTATACTCGGCACCCGGCTCTCCCCGCGACCGGGAACCGGGAAGGGCGCAGCCATGAAGCAGGCCTTCCAGCGGCTCTACGCCCGGCTGCCGATTCCGGCCCAGAACCTCGCCTGCACCGTCGCGGGCTGGCGGCGCGCGCGGGCGCGCTTCACGCCGGAGTTCCACCGTGCCCTCGCCGAGCTCGAGCGCTCCGTCGACGATCCGGTCGAGGTGCATCGGGAGCGGCAGTGGCGGGCGCTGCGGGCGCTTCTGCTGCGCGCACGGGAGGTGGTGCCGGCCTGCCGCGACCTCCCGCCGCCGGCCGACCATCCCGACCCGGAGGAGGCGCTGCGGCGCACCCTCGAGCGCATCCCCCCCCTGGACAAGGCCACCTATCGGGACCGCCCCAAGAGCTTCATCGCCCGGGACATCCCGAAGGGGCAGCTCCTGCGCGGCCATACCAGTGGAACCACCGGCACCGCGCTCCCCCTGTGGCACACACCCCGGGCCCTGGCCCACGAGTACGCCGTGGTGTGGCGGATGTACCGCCGCTTCGGCGCCCGGCTCGGCGATCCGAGCCTCCGCTTCGGGGGCCAGATCGTGGTTCCCTTCGGCCAGCGTAAGCCGCCCTTCTGGCGGGTGAGCTACCGGCCGAGGCAGACGCTCTTCTCCATCTACCACCTCACCCCCGAGAACCTGCACGCGTACGTGGCGGCCATCCACGCGGCCCCGGCCCGCTTCGTGCAGG
>JALSIO010000085.1 GCA_026989995.1 Myxococcales bacterium | reverse complement strand
TCTGCTCGGGGGTGCCGTAGAGGTTGACCGAGCAGTACGCACGGGCCGCCACCTCGAGCCCGACCTGGCGGAAGGCGTCCGCCGCGGACTGGTAGCTGTCGTATCCGCCGACCTTCGCGAAGTGGTCTCCCATGAGCTCGTAGTGCTTCACGATGGTGAGGAAGTAGCTCGTCATGTACTCGAGCCCCTTCTCCTCGGCCACGGCGGGATCGGGGTGGCAGTACATCAGGTCCCCGGTGAGCGGCGGCGGCGGCTCGGTCCCGTGGTGGCGGCGGTAGCTCTCCCGGTAGCGCTTGAGCGGCCCCTCGGCGTACTGTTCCCACGCCTGCTGGGTGAAGGTCATGAGCCGCCCGCCGAGCCGTGCGGCGGCCTCGACCGAGTCCGGCGACATGCCGACGCAGTAGAGGCGATCGCGGAAGCCGCGAAGGGGCCGGGGGCGGATCTCGGTGCGGGGCTGCGGGTAGTAGGGCCCCGCGCCCTCGATCCACCCCTTCTCGAGCGCCTCGACGATCATCCCGGCCGCTTCGTCGAAGCGCGCGCGGCTCTCGCCCATGTCGATCCCGAAGTGGCCGTACTCGATGCGCGAGAGGCCCCGGCCGAGTCCGAGCACGGTGCGTCCGTCGGAGAGGTGATCGAGCAGGACGATCTTCTCGGCGACCCGAAGCGGGGCGTTCCACGGGACGATCACGGCGCCGGTCCCGAGACGGATCCGCTCGGTGCGCCCGGCCACCCAGGCCAGGTACACCACGTTGTCCGGGCAGGCCGCGTAGTCGGTGAAGTGATGCTCCACCGCCCAGAGTTTGTGGTAGCCGAGCTCCTCGGCGAGCAGCGCGATCCTCCGCTCCCCCTTCACCACCTCCTCGTCGCGGCGGCGCCCCTGGTAGTTCTGGAAGATCTGCAGGATCCCCACGTCCATGGCGTGCTCCCCTCCATCCCGGCCGGGGGTGGCGATGTCAGGCGCGCGCCGTCCCGAAGACGAGGTGCAGCGGCTTGACCTCGCGGATGCCGAGGCTGACGCGGGGCGGCTCCGAACGGTCCAGGTGGTAGTCCGGAATCCGCCGGTGGAGCTCCTCGAGGGCGATCCGGAGCTCGAAGCGCGCGAGGTGGGAGCCCAGGCAGCGGTGGGGCCCGCCCCCGAAGGCGAGATGGCGGTTGCGGCCGCGCGCGAAGTCGACCTGTTCGGGTTCCGGGAACTCCGCGGCGTCGAGGTTCGCGGCACCCAGGAGCAGGATGACGATCTGGCCCGCCTCGAGGGGCACGCCCCCGATCTCGGTGTCGCGCTTCACGAGCCGCGGGATCATCATGACCGGCGTCTCCCAGCGAAGCAGCTCCTCGACGGCGCCGTGGATGAGCTCCGGACTCTCGAGGAGCCTCCGCCGCTGCTCGGGGTTCTCGGCCAGGTAGAGGACGCTGCAGCCGAGGGTCGCGGTGACGGTGTCGAGGCCGGCGAGGAGCAGGAGGAAGCAGATGTCGAGCTGCTCCTCGCGGCTGATCGGCACGCCGTCGATCCGGGCGTGCAGGAGGCTCCACAACATGTCCTCTCCGGGCGCACCGCGGGAGCGGGCCTCGAGCGCGCGGTCGAAGTAGGCGTAGATCTGCCGGCCCGCCTCGGTGCGTGTGCGGGCGGCCTGATCCGGTGGCCCGCCGGGGCGGATGATGGCGTCCTTGAGCTCGAGGAAGAGGCCGAGGTCCTCCTGAGGCAGGCCGATCTGCTCGAGGAACACCATGCAGGGAAAGGGGACGGCGAACTCCTCGTGGAACTCGCAGCGGCCCCGGGAGGCGAATCCCTCGATCAGGGCCGCGGCGTGTTCCCGGAGCCGGGGCTCGAGCTCCAGCATGCGGCGGCGGGAGAAGTGCGGATCGAGGATCTTCCGGAACTTGGTCTGTCGCGGCGGGTCGATCTGCTGGGGGATCATCGGCCGCTCGGTGCCGAGCTGCAGATGGCTTTCCATCTCCGACGAGAAGATCTCCGGGTGTCGGAGGGCGTAGAGGATGTCCTCGTAGCGGACGAGAACCGGGCTGCCGGTCCGCGGTGCGCGCGCCACGCGCTCGTCTCGCTGGAGCGCCGCGTAGTGCGGCTGGGGTCGCAGCGGAAGCGCGGGGTTCGAGAGATCCAGGGTGGGGGCCTGGGTCCGGGCCTCTTCTGCGTTCACGTGGGTTCCTCCGTCTGTGCATCCGATCGCCGGGGCGCCTCGAAGAGGTCGGCGAAGGGTCGCCGCGCGAGCACTTCGAAGGCCGCGGCGAGAACCTCCGGCGCCCGCTCGGTGGGACGCTCCGGGAACAGGAAGAGGGAGATCAGCACCCGCGTGGCCCAGCCCGCGAGGCGCCCGGCGTCGACGGCGCCGCTTCGCACCAGCTCGGTCTCGGCGAGGACCGGCCCGAGAAGACGGGCGATGGCCGCGCGGATCTCCGGGAAGCGCTCACGCAGCGAGGTGAGCACCAGCCCCGGATCGGTCTCGGGAAGCCGCTGGATGAGCGGGTGCTCGCGGGCGAGGCGGTCGACGAAGTCGAGGACGACCGCCAGGCGCTCGCGGCCGGGGGGCGCCTTCTCCAGCGCCTCCCAGACCTGGCGCTCGAAGCGCTCCGCCTCGCGGCGTCCGAGGGCACGGAGGAGCGCGTCGGTGTCGGGGAAGTAGCGGTAGGCCGTTGCACGGGAGACGCCGGCGTACCGGCTCACGTCCCGCATGGAGAGTTTGGCGAGGCCGTGCCGGGCCACGGCCCGGAGGGCGCCCTCGAGGAGGCGCTCCTCGGTCCGGCGGCGGGCGGGCTCGCGGTTTGCCGCGCTGCCAGCGGACGGCGGGGGCGGCACCGGATCTCCGGCGGGCCTTCGAGGCGATCCGTCGCGCATCGTGTCCTCCGCTCTTGCAGTGTAGATCGAATTCGAGACAAATAGAATCAAAAAGTCTCAAAAGAACTGAGAACAAGGTCGCATATTGGCGTCGTCCGAGGGGCCTCTCATCCCTCCGGGGGCTGACCCGCGGAGCGTCCGACCTCGTCCGCGATGGGCGAGGAGCCTCCCCGGCAACCAGCCGGCACCTTGCTCCCGGGGCCCGGTGTGGAACCATGCTCCGCCGGAGAGGAGGAGCGCCATGCCCGCCGAGCGCACTGCCCTGGAACGCGAGGCCCTCGAGACCTACCGGCGCTTCGTGGCGCTCCGGGACCGGATCGACGCCGGCGAGCGCCCGTGGTCCGAGCTCGCGGACTTCTTCACCGAGGACGCGGTCTACATCGACCCGGCCTGGGGGCGCGTCGAGGGGCGCGAGGCGATCCGCGACTTCTTCGAGCGCTCGATGAAGGGGCTGACCGGGCACGGCTGGTCGACGCCCGAGCGGTGGACGATGGCCGAGGGCCACCGCGTGGTGAGCCAGTGGGACCAGATCCTGGGGACGCGCGAGGACGGCACGCCCTGGATCGTCCCCGGGCTCTCCATCCTCTACTACGCGGGCGACGGGCTGTTCTGCTACAGCCTGGACCTGCTCAACATGGTGCACATCCACGAGGTGCTCCGGGCCATGGGCTGGAAGCCGCCGGCCGGCTTCGAGGCACCGCCGCGCCGGCCCGACCGCGACCCTTCGCTGCCGCCGGCCTGGGCGCACCTCGCCGGCGGCGAGCGGTCGTGAGCGCCTCCGCCGGCCCCGCGAGCCGGCCCACCCGCTAGAGAACGACCTCGAAGCCCTCGAAGCGGGGCGGGCCGAGGTAGGTCCCCGCGGGCGCGCGCGCGTCGGCGTGCGCCCGCCGGAAGGCTTCGGAGCGCGTCCAGGCCTCGAAGGCCTCCCGCGAATCCCAGACCGTGTGCGACGCGTAGAGGGTGGCGTCGTCCCCGGCGGGGCCGCGCAGCAGGTGGAACTCGCGGAAGCCCGGAACCCCGGCGAGGTGGGAGTCCCGACGGCGCCACATCTCCTCGAAGTCCGCTTCGCGCCCGCGGGCGATCCGAAACCGATTCATCGCGATGAACACGCGCTCCCTCCCCGCCGGCATCGGGCATCGCCGCGACCCCGGGCCCCTCTCAGCTCCGGAAGCCCGCGCGGGCGATTCCCGGGTCCGCCCCCGACCCGCATCGCCACCGGCGCCAGGCGGGCCCGAGCCTACCACCGGCGACGGCGAAGGGCAGGGCGGCGGCAGGGGGTGGTCCGGAATCGGGAGGGTCTGTCCCTCGCCGGCCTCGGCGCCGGTGCCGTGCGGAGGGGGCCGCCCCCTTCTCTCGGGTCGCCGCCCTCCGCTCGACGCCCCCGCGGCCGGAGGTCGCTCCCGCCGGACCGCTCAGACGCCGGGCCGCGAAGGAGCCGCGAGGAGCCGCCGGGCGTAGTCCAGGGTGGGCGCCGGACTCGCGAAGAAGTGCTGGCTCCCGGCGTGGAGATCCCGGAAGCACCGCTGGAGCGGGCCCTCGCGAAGCGCCGTGGTTCCGGCCAGGAGGTAGGCCCTGCGCGCGATGTCGGCTCCCTCCTGGGTCACGTGCACCGTGGCCTGGCGCGCCTCGTCGTGGAGCAGCGCGTCGATGGCGCCGGTCCGGCCGACGCCAGCCTCGAGGGCCTCGAAGGACTCGAGGACCCAGGCGCTCGCCGCGCGCAGCCGCGATTCGAGCACCGCGAGCTCGTGCAGGAAGCGCTCGTCCTCGGCCAGGAAGGAGCCGGCGCCCATGCGTACCTTCGTCCTCGAAAGCTCGCGCAGCTCGTCGAGGGCCCGGCGGGCCACGCCCATGGCGAAGCCGGCGTGCCCGGCGGCGGTCTGGGCGATCACGCCGAGCTCGTACACCGCCCCGCCCCGGTGCCGGGTGGGGCTGGCGAAGAGGAAGCAGGCATCCTCCGGCACGAAGGCGTCCTCGATCTCGTAGTCGTAGCTGGCCGTGGCCTCGAGGCCGAGGACGTCCCAGTTTCCGAGCAGGCGCACCTCCTCGCGCGGGACCACCCCGAAGAGGTAGGGCGGCGGCTCGCCCTCGGGAACCTCCACGAGGAAACCCGCTCCCACCCACTCCCCCACGTGGATGCCGCTCCCGAACTGGTACCGCCCCGAGAGCCGGTAGCCTCCCTCGACCCGTCGGGCGCGTCCGTTCGGGGCGAACTGGCCGGCGAGAAGCGGAACTCCCGAGGCGAAGAGCCGACGGGTGGCGGAATCGGGGCAGTAGGCGCCGAAGTAGGCCGCCGCAGAGGCCCCCGCCATCAGACACCAGCCCGTGGAGCCGTCGGCCCGCGCGATCTCCGCGAAGACGCGGATCGCCCCGGCGAGCGGCAGCTCGGCCCCGCCGAGCTCCCGGGGAGTCATCACGCCGTAGAGGCCGGCGCCGCGCAGCGCCTCCACCGCGGCCTTCGAGATGGGCTGCCCGGGCGCGCGGCGGGCCTCCTCGTCCACGAGGGGCGCCACGGCCCGGGCGCGATCCAGGTACGTTTCGACTGCGGCCTCGGGGTCGCCGGCCATCTTCCTCCTCCCCGGTCTCGAATCCCGACTGCCCGGTGCGGCAGATCCTCGCCGGTCCCGGCCCGAAGGGCCACCCCCGCCCGGGGGGCGGGCGGCGGCGGGGCTCCGCCGTCCTCATGCACCCCCCACGGCCCCTCCGCGGAGGGAGCGCCGGTTGACACCGCGTCGGGACGTGGGGCAGGCTGGCCCGAAGCCGGGCGGAGCGACCGGGAGGTGCTGCGATGGCCGGGGCCGGGATGGCGACTGCCGAAGAGCGGGTGG
>JALSIO010000084.1 GCA_026989995.1 Myxococcales bacterium | reverse complement strand
CCTCGAAGAGGATGTCCCGGTACTCCATGCTCATGCTCCCCACCTCCCGGCCGGGCCGGGGCGTGACTCGGCGCGCGGGTGCCGGCCATCCCGGCCCCCGCCCTTCCCTACGGCCGCCGAAGCTCCGGTGCGAAACGGAAGAACCACACCTCCGGCGCGAGCCCGCCCTGCACGGGCCGGATCGGCCGGCCGTACTTGCGGGCGAAGGCCGCCTCGAGCTGCCTCGCGAAGTGCGGGTCCTCGACCCGGACGAGGCGCCCGCGGAGGATCCGGTCCCCCACGCGGAGCCGCACGCGCGGGTCGCGGAGCACGTGGGCCACCCACCGCTTGGTCCGGGGCGAGCGCGAGGGGATGTAGAGCGAGTCGCCGTGGAGGACGCCGGTCACGGTCACGGAGTGCGGGATCCGGTACCACGTGCGCGTCTCGAGGGCGAAGAGCTCCACGTCCCGGGCGAAGCGCAGATCGCCCCCGGCCGGCTGCGCCTCCTCTCCCGTGAGACGGAAGCCCGGCCTTCGGCCGGCGGGATCGAGGCAGCCGCCGGCGAGCAGCAAGACGGCCACCAGCAGCACCGCCGAGCCGGCCGGCGCGAGCTCAGGAGGCCGCGGCATCCACGAAGATGGGGGACGACCAGGCCCGCTCCTCCGTGGGGGAGGTGCAGTCGTCGTCGGCTGCCGTGCGGTAGTCCCCGAAGCAGGGATCCACGGCGATGCAGCGCCCCTGTTCGTCGTAGGTGCAGCGAAGCGGATCCGCGTTGATGGTGGGGGTGGGCTCCTCGATCGCCCGCACGTAGTAGACCGTGTCGCGGCCGGCCGCCTCGAACTCCTCGTCGCGGAAGCGCACCACACATCCGGCCGGGTCGGGCGGACAGGGCAGGACCTTCCACGGGTCCTCGATCAGGGTCCCCACCGGCTCGCCCGGCCTCTGCTGGGGCCGGATGCGCACCACCTCGATCCGCGTGATCAGCTTGCGCTCGTCGCTCGGGTGGTAGCACTCGCCGTAGCACAGGCGCTCGAGGGCCTCGGCCGAGAGGGCCTCGAGGCTCTCCTCCGGGCAGCCCGGCCGCTGCCGGAAGGAACCCACGGCGCGGACCTCGAAGCGCGGCGCCTCGGAGAGACGGACCTCGCTGCCCATGGGAGCGGCGCGGTAGAGGCCGCCCGGCCCCGGCGCATTCAGGAGGTGGAACCAGAGCAGGATGCGCTCGCCGCTCGTCCCGTAGACCTCGCGCCGCTCGAGGGCCTCCCAGATCGCCTCGCGGCTGCGGCCCGTGGCGTGCACGGCGGCGAGCCCCCCGGTGGTGAAGAACGCCGACTGCCGCTCGGCCTCGAGGCTCGCGAAGCCGCGGGAGAGATCGGTCACGTCCACCGGCACGGCGCGGGAGAGCGGCTCCTCGGGTGGGTAGAGGAAGCGGAAGATCCGCTCGTCCCGCGGACCGGCGGCCTCGGTGTTCCCGAGCCGGTGGACCTCCTTGTATCCGGTGCCGGGCCGGGCCCGGTGGTTGTCGCTCGAGGCGATCACCCCGAACCGGAAGCGGCGGGGAGAGCCCGGGTCGTCGAAGTTCGAGATCGCGAGGGCGTACTGGGTCGAGCCTCCGGGGCGGTAGTTGAACGAGGGCCGGAAGCAGTCCCGGCACTGTCCGGCATCCAGCCACTCGGTCGCCGACTCGCCCCGGACCACCCGGTGGCCGGCGACGCCCGACTCCGCGTAGAGCCGACGCGCCTCGGCGGCCCGTGCCTCGCACTCGGGCTCCTCCGTCCCCTCCGCGAGGCAGCGCTCGCGGATGATCTCGCCCGCCCGCCAGCAGCTCGGCAGGTAGTCGGCGGTCGGCTCCGGACAGAGCGGGCGTCCGTCCGGTCCGGAGCGAACCGCCCGCCAGGAGCGGTACTCCTCCGAGTTTCCGTGCCCCGACATGATCTCCACCAGGACCTGCTGCTCCGGGTCGTGCTGGGGACCGGCGAGCTGCTTGTCCCAGGTGATGCCGGGCGGCGAGTAGAAGCCCCAGGTGTTTCCGTGGGGGATCACCAGGCTCGCCAGGCGCCACTCGCGCAGCTTCGCGAAGAGCTCCGCCGGGGTCGCCGCCGACTCGTAGCAGTCGGCGGGGAGCTCCGGCGCCGGGACGCCCTGGGGACAGTCCGGGACCTCCCGGAGCTCGCGCAGGAAGGCGAGGAAGTTGAAGTAGATGTCTCGCTGCGGGAAGTCGAGGAAGGGCAGGTACCAGGGCACCTCCACCGCACCTCCGCGGAGGCCGTCGGTGGCCATGCCCCCGGCACCGATGGGACGGGTGGGAATGCGTCCGTCCTCGAGGTCGCGGAGGATCACGTTCTTGTGCCCGTAGTGGTCTTCCGGGGTGCGTCCCACCTGGGACCACTCCCAGCCGAGGTAGGCCACCACGTCGGGATCCGCCGGGTCTCCCGACACGGCGTTGCATTCGCGGATGGAGCGGATGGTCTCGCGCCACTTCCGCGGCGTGCTCGCCTCGGCGTGGTCGTTGATCGACCAGAAATCGAGAGCGGAGCAGAAGCGGGCGAAATCGCAGGCGTCGCTCACGGGGTGGACGCCCTCCCCCTGCATCATGGGCAGGCTCCAGAGGAAGGCGTCACTCGAGAAGGTGGTGTGGACGTGCAGATCCCCGAAGAGCACCTGCTTCACGGGAGCCGTGGTGAGCGCCGCGGCGGCGCGCAGGCGCTCCCGCTCGCGCTCCCGCACCACCTCCTGCGGCACGCGGGGTGCCGCGGGAGAGCCTGCCCCGCCGAGACTCCCGAAAAGGCCCAGGGCGGCGGCAGCCAGGTAGAGCCCCACGCCCAGGATGGCGAGCGCGAGCAGCGCGGCGACGGTTCGAAGCACGCCTTCCCCTCCCCCCGGTCGCTTCCGGATCCGAGCGACCGAGGATACGCCGCGCGGCCACGCGCCGCAGCCCGCCGCCGCGGAGGCCTCGCCCGCCGGCCCGCCCGGTCACCGGGCGCCGTCGAGACGCGCGGGCCCCGGATCTAGGCCGCCGAGCAGGTGGGCAGCCGGGCGCGGACCCAGGTCGCGATCCGATCGGCCACCTCCTCGCGTGCCTCGGGCGGCTCCTCGAGATAGTGATCGCCCGGGACGAAGAGCAGCGTGCGGTCGTCGCTGCCGAGGTGCTCGTGGATGCGACGGGCGTCGCCGGGGAAGACCCCCGTGTCGCCCAGGCTCTGGATCACCAGCGCGGGCTCCCGGATGCGCGGGAGGTGGAGCTCCCCGCGGCAGGGCGAGGTCTCGAGGCTCCACATGGAAAGCCAGGTGCGCAGTGTCGGTGCGCGGGCGATTCCGAAGGGCGTGCCGTTGGCACGGCGGGGATCTCCCGCGTAGCAGCGGCCCGGCGGCCGCTCGGAGGGGTCGAGCCCGGGGTCGAGGAAGCGGAGATCGGCCCAGGTGCGGAACACCGGGAAGACGCGGTCCCAGGCGCCTCCGACCCGGAGCCGATCGAGCTCCTCCCGCACCCAGGCGGTGATCCGGTGGTTTCGGGCCTCCTGCGCCGCCCGATAGCGGTCTTCGAACTCCCGGGAGAAGGGCGGACCGTGCCGCGGATCGAAGGCATCGAGCTCGGGATCCCGGGAGAGCGGATCGGCCTCGTCGGTCACCGAAGGATCCATCCAGGCCGTGAGTACCTCGGGACGCCCCGGATGGGCGTTGAGCGAGACGTAGAGGTCGGCGGGTGGAAGTTCGCGCAGGGCCTCGGGAATGCGGTGTCCGGGAAAGATCGGCGCCAGGTCGGGCTCGTGCGCCAGCGACTGGTAGGCGGCGAGCAGCGACCCGCCGCCCGAGTTCCCGAGCAGGACCAGGGTCCGCACGCGGGCCTGCTCCCGCAGCCACCGGACCCCGACCGCGATGTCGAGGAGCGCGTGCTCGAGGAGGAAGAAGCCCTCCTGGCCCCGGTAGCGGGTATTGAAGCCCAGGAACCCGAAGCCCCGCGCCGCGAGGGGCTCTGCCAGGTAGTGCTCGGAGAAGTCCACGTCGTAGTGGGTGGCGAGGAAGGCGACCTCTGGTGCCCGCCCGGCGGGCCGGTACCAGAGCCCCTGGCAGGGCCGGAAGCCCGCGCCGTTGCGCCGGGCCGTCGGGGATTCGAGGGAGAGGAAATCGCGGGCGACCTGGACCATGGAACCTCCGAGTAGGCCCCAGGCTAACCCCGGGCGCGGGGCGGCGCGCCCCCACCCGCACCTCCCGTCCTGCGGGGCACCAACCCGCGCCGCGGCGCACGCCTCGGCCCGGGTCGCCCGGCGGGATCCCGGCCGGACGGGCACCGGGCCCTCTCCCCGCGCGGGCGGGGTGTCGTCCGCTCCCGCTCGACCCACCCGACACAGATCCGGGTCGGCCCTGCGCGGTCTGAGGGACCCACCCGCCCCCGGGTCAACCCCTTGCCACGGCGTGCCGAAGAGGTGGCCGATGGCACCGGCGTCGCGATCGATCCCCGTCTCCGAGCTCGAAGCCGGCATGGTGGCGGCCGAAGACGTCCGCACACCCACCGGACGTCTCCTCGCCCGCGCGGGCCGGGTCCTCTCCCAGCGGGAGATCCACGGCTTCGAGCTCTGGGGCGTTTGCGCGGTCCGCGTGGAGGCCCCGGAGCCGGCCGACCCCGAAGCCGAAGAGGCCACCCGTCCGGCCCTCGCGCTCGCGCCCGGGCAGGAGGAAGCGCTGCGCGACCGATTCCGCCACCTCGACCCCGCCGACCCGGTGGTGACGGTGCTCCTCGACTACTGCCGTCACCGCATGGCCCGGTCCGGAGCACGGCCCGCATGACCGACCCCCGCGACCTCGTGCTCTCCCTCGAGATCGCCTCGCTGCCCTCGATCTACCGGCGCATCACCGAGGTGGTGGAACACCCGCACAGCACCGCCGAGGACATCGCCAAGGTCGTGAGCGAGGACCCGGGGCTCACCGCCCGGCTGCTGGGGCTCGTCAACTCGGGATTCTTCGGCCTGCCCCAGCCGGTGGACACGGTCTCCCGCGCCATCACGGTCGTCGGCACCGAGCAGCTCTGCGACCTGGCCCTCGCCACCTCGGTGGTGCGGAGCTTCGACGGGGTTCCCATCGAGCTCGTGGACATGCGCTCGTTCTGGCGCCACAGCCTGGCCTGTGGGGTCGCCGCCCGGCTGCTCGCGCTCGCGCGCCAGGAGCGCAATGCCGAGCGCTTCCTGGTCGGGGGACTGCTCCACGACATCGGCGCACTGGTGCTCTACGCGAAGCTCCCGAGAAAGGCGCGGAGGCTGCTCGAGCGCAGCCGCCGCGAGGGTCTCGCGCTGCACGAGGCGGAGCGCGAGCTGCTCGGCTTCGACCACGCGGAGCTCGGATGGCACCTGCTCCGCACCTGGAACCTCCCCCCGGCGCTGCAGCAGATGGTGCTCCTCCACCACCGCCCGCCGGCCGAGCAGGCCTACCCCGTCGACGCGGCCACGGTCCACGTGGCCGACGTGCTCGCCCATGCCCTCGATCTCGGGACCGCCGGCGAGCCCCGCGTCCCGCCGCTCGCTGCCGGCGCCTGCGACCGGCTGGGGCTGCCGCCGGCCCGGCTGCCCGGCATCCTCGATGACATCCTCCGGAACTTCGCGGAGGCCGAGTCGCTGATCCTCGGCGGGAGCACCTGATGCGCAGGCTCCCCTCCCGCACTCCGGACCACCGCCCCGCCGTGGAGACGCTCGACCGGCCGGGACCCCTGCCCGACGAGCTC
>JALSIO010000083.1 GCA_026989995.1 Myxococcales bacterium | reverse complement strand
ACCTGATCGAAAGGTGCCGAGACGCGAGACACCGTGCCCCAGATGGCGAAAGCGGGGCGAAAAAGAAGCTGCGCCCGAAGGGGCACCCCGACCCGCGGCCTAGCTCCCTTCCCCGAGCCGCTCGTGAACGAGGATCCGGTGGCAGGCCCCGCAGGTGACGAGCTCCCCTCCCTGGAGCAGCACGAGGACCTGCTGGGGGGGAATCCCGATGCGGCAGGCCGAGCAGACCTCGCCGGAGACGCGGGCGAGCGGCGGCCATCGGTGCCCGGCGATCCGCTCGTAGTGCCGCAGGAGGGGAGCGGGGATCCCGGCGGCCTCCTTGGCGCGGGCCTCGCGAAGGTGGGCGATCTCCTCCCGAAGCGCGGCTTCCCGCTCGTCGAGCGACCGGGAGGCCTCGGCGAGCTCCGCCTGGAGGGCCGCGTGCGCCTCCCGGGCCCGGGCAAGCCGGGCCTCGCGCCCCTCGATCTCCTCGAGGCAGAGCAGCACCCCGGTCTCGCACTCGGAGATCGCCTCGCGGGCGGCGTCCATCTCGTGGAGAAGGGCGGTGTAGGCCTCGTTGGAGCGGACCTGGTGCTGCTGCCCCTCGAGCCGGCGGAGGAGGACCTCCTGGTCCTGCAGCCGCGCCTCGAGCTCGCGCCGGCGACGGTCCGCATCCCGGAGGGCTTCCTCCCCGTCGGCCAGGGCGCGTTCGGAGGCGGCGCGCCGCGCCTCCATCCGGTCCCGGGCCGCGGGGAGACCCGCCTGCTCCTGCTCGAGGCTCCGCAGGGAGTCGTCGATTCCCTGCAGGTTGAGCAGCCGCACGAGATCGTCGGTCAAGACGCCTCCAGCCTTCCCGGCGCGTCTCCGGCCACGCTATCACCGGCCTCCCACGCCGCCAAACCCCCGCGAGCCACCGACGCCGGACCGGCGGTCGCGGTCCGGGCCCGCGGGTGCCCGGCACGCGCCGGGGCCACCGCTCTCCGGCAGGCCGGGCTAGCCCTCCTCGCGTCGGCGCGCGTCGCGCACGGCCCGGGTGAGCTCCTCGGGGCGACCGAAGGCCGCCATGACCTCGGCGAGGTGGGGCCCGGCCTGGAGGTCCGCGGCCATGCGCACGCCGCCGCGGACGCCCCGGGCCTCGAGGACCGCGTGGACGAAGCGCTTGTTCACCTTGACCACGGAGGCGGGGCTCTCCGCGATGCCGCGCGCGATCTCGAGCACGCGGGAATCGAGCTGCCCGGGCGCAAAGGCGCGGTTCACGAGGCCGATGCGCGCGGCCTCCTCCCCGGTGTACTCGCAGCCGGTGAGGTGGAGCTCCATGGCGTGCCGCGGGGCCAGGAAGAAGGGAAACCACGCGAAGTCGGGAAGCCCCGCGAAACGCAGCACCGGATGCCCGAGGCGGGCATCGCTGGCGGCGTAGGCGAGGTCGCACGCCCCGACGAGCTCGAGCCCGCCCGCGAGGGCGTAGCCGTGCACCTGGGCGATCACCGGTTTGGCGAGATCCCAGATCGACATCCACCCCTCGCTCACGTGACGGGCCCAGGGCTGCCCCACCTCGGCGGTGAAGTAGGGGCGATCGGCAGACAGGTCCGACTTGAGGTCGTATCCGGAGGAGAAGCAGGGGCCGGCGCCGGAGATCACCGTCACCCGCACGGCGGGGTCGGAGTCCGCCTCCTGGAGGGCTCGCAGGATCTCGCCCCGCATCGCGTTGTGGATGGCGTTCCGCTTCTCGGGCCGGTGGAGGAGGAGTCGGCGCACACCCGGCGCCGCCTCCTCCAACCGGATCCACTGGTACTCGGACATCTCCCCTCCCGTTTCAGCGCGCGGCCGAGGTGCCGGGGCGGAGCTCGGCGAGCTCCGCCAGCAGCCGCAGCGCCTCGTCCTGGCCGGTGTGGACGATGAGGCCGGTGGCGCCCGAGTCCCGCCAGGCGGCGAAGCGCTCCCGGATCCGAGCGGGAGGGCCGATCAGCGCACCCTGCTCGATGTACTCGTCCGGGACCGCGCGCACCGCCTCCTCGCGCCGCCCGGCCAGGAAGAGCTCCTGGATCCGGCTCGCGGCCTCCGCAAAGCCGCGGCGGGCCATCTGGTCGCGGTGGAAGTTGACGTCCCGGTGCCCCATCCCGCCCACGTAGAGGGCGACCATGGGCTTGAGCGAGTCGATCGCGCCGCGGACGTCGTCGCCCAGGATCACCTGGACCTGCGCCTGGATCTCGAGATCCTCGAGCCGGCGGCCGGAGCGCCGGAGGCCCTCCTCGAGCCACGGGCGGTACACCTCCATCATCCCGGGAACGAACCCCATCGGCAGCCAGCCGTCGGCGATCTCGGCCGTGAGCCGCACGTTGGCCGGGCCGCCGGTTCCGAGCCAGATCGGAATGTCGGGATTCATGTGGAGGATGGAGCGCAGGGGCTTCCCGAGCCCGACGGAGCCCGGGCCCCGGTAGGGGAGCTGGATCTCCCGGCCGTCGTGGGCCACGGGCGCCTCGCGACGCCAGACCTTCCGCACGATCTCGACGTAGTCGCGCAGCCGTGCGTTCGGCCGCCCCCACGGCTGGCCGTACCAGCCCTCGACGATCTGGGGGCCGGAGAGGCCGAAGCCCGCGATCACGCGCCCGCCCCCGGCGAGGGCGTCGAGCGTGGCGAGCTGCATCGCCGCCATGGCCGGAGGGCGGCCGGCCACCTGGCAGACGCCGGTCCCGAGCCGGATCCGCCGGGTGTGGGCGGCGAGGAAGGCGAGCGGGGTGATCGCGTCGGAGCCGTAGGCCTCCGCGGTGAACACCGCGTCGTAGCCCAGGTCTTCGGCGAGCCGCACCCGCTCGACCGGGATGCGCAGCCGGGCCGAGGCGTAGTCGACGAAGACGGCGAGCTTCAGGGGCACCTCCCGACCGGCCGGGCCGCGACACCGCGGAACACGCGGCCTCAGCATGCCACAGGCCGGCCTCCGGAACAGGGCGAGCACGGGGCGGCCGGCGCGCCCGGTGCTTCCACCATCTTCGCGCCCCTGCGGCGGGGGCGGCGCGGCCCGGCGCAATCGGCCTATGCTCCCGGCGGCCGGCGCAGCCGGCGCTCCGCCCCGTGCCGGGAGGGACCCATGGCCAGAATCGTCGCCGCGGCAGTCGCCGTCCTTCTCCTCGCTCTCGGAGTCGGGCTCTACGGGCTCGGAAGCGGCTGGTTCGGGCGCCACGAGGGCCCGGGAGAGGTCACCCGGAGCCGCCTTCCGGCCGAGCTCGTCCGGGCCCGGGCCGAGGCGCGGCGGCGCGCGGCGCCGGCCGGGGTGGTGCCGAAGCAGATCCTCTTCGGCGACCTGCACGTCCACACCACCTTCTCCCAGGACGCCTTCCTCTTCAGCCTGCCCATGCTCCACGGCGAGGGCGCCCATCCGCCCGCAGACGCCTGCGATTTCGCGCGCTTCTGCTCCGCGCTCGATTTCTGGTCCATCAACGACCACGCCGAGCGCCTTTCCCCCACCCACTGGCGGGAGACGGTGCAGTCGATCCGGGATTGCAACGCCGTGGCAGGCGACCCCGCGGATCCCGATGTGGTCGCCTTCCTCGGCTGGGAGTGGACGCAGGTGGGACAGACCCCGGAGAACCACTACGGGCACAAGAACGTGGTGCTCCGGGGGCTCGAGCAGGACGAGATCACCGCGCGCCCGATCGCCGCCCGCTATCCGCCCGGGGTCGCCCTGCGCCGCATCTTTGCTCCGCTTCCGCTGCGAAGCCGCATCGGCCTCGCCCTCGCGACCCGCGACCCCCGCGTCTACGACATGCTCCGGTACATGAAGGAGGTGGAGGGCGTGCCCGAGTGTCCGATCGGGGTGCCGGTGCGCGAGCTCCCCGAGGACTGCATCGAGACCGCGGGGACGCCGCGTGAGCTCTTCGACAAGCTCGACGACTGGGGCGTGGACTCCGTCGTGATCCCCCACGGCACCACATGGGGCCTCTACACGCCCCCTGGCTCCACCTGGGACAAGCAGCTCTCCGAGCAGCACGACCCCGACCGGCAGACCCTGATCGAGGTCTACTCGGGGCACGGCAACTCCGAGGAGTACCGGGACTTCCGGGCGGTCCGGCAGGGGCCGGACGGAAGGCCCGTGTGCCCCGAGCCGACCCCCGCGTACCTGCCCTCGTGCTGGCAGGCCGGCGAGATCATCCGCAAGCGCTGCCTGGCCACGGGAGAGGACGAGGCGGAGTGCGAGGCACGGGCAGCCGAGGCGCGGCAGCTCTACCTCGAGGCCGGGGTCCCGGGCCATCTCGTGGTACCCGGCGCCACCGCCCTCGACTGGCTCGACGCGGGTCAGTGTCGGGACTGCTTCCTGCCGTCGTTCAACTACCGACCCGGCAGCTCGGTTCAGTACGTCGTCGCCCTCTCGTCACCCCCCGCCGGGCCGGGCTTCCCGCGCCGCTTCCGCTTCGGCTTCATCGCCTCGAGCGACAACCACACCGCACGGCCGGGGACCGGCTACAAGGAGTTCGACCGGCGCGGCATGACCGAGGCCGCCGGGCCCGTCCCCGGCGCCCCGGACTTCCTCCGCCCCCCGCGCGCCCAGCCCGAGGCGCGGGCGCACCCGGTCGACTTCTCCAAGCTGCGGGCCTTCCAGTTCACCGAAACGGAACGCGCTGTGTCCTTCCTCCACACCGGTGGCCTCGTGGCGGTGCACGCCGAGGGGCGGGATCGCGAGTCCATCTGGCAGGCCCTCACACGGAGGGAGGTCTACGGCACGAGCGGCCCGCGCATCCTGCTCTGGTTCGACCTGCTCAACCCGCCCGGCGGACGCCCCGCGCCCATGGGTTCCGAGGTCACGCTCGACGTGGCCCCCGTCTTTCGCGCGCGCGCCGTGGGGTCCCTCGAGCAGAAGCCCGGCTGCCCCGAGGTCACCACCTCTGCGCTCTCCCCGGAGCGCCTCCGGCACCTCTGCCGCGGCGAGTGCTACAACCCGGGCGACCGCCGCCGCCGCATCACCCGGATCGAGGTGATCCGCATCCGGCGCCAGGCCCGGCCGGGTGAGGCCGTCGGACCCCTGGTGGAGGACCCGTGGCAGGTCTTTCCGTGCCCGGCGGGCGACCTCGGCTGCGAGGTCGCCTTCTCCGACCCGGACTACCCGCGGCTGGAACGCGACGTCGTCTACTACGTGCGGGCCATCGAGGAGCCGAGTC
The DNA here is from genome assembly GCA_026989995.1 of Myxococcales bacterium. Lineage (GTDB taxonomy): Bacteria > Myxococcota_A > UBA9160 > UBA9160 > JALSIO01 > JALSIO01. Next base: position 566 of record JALSIO010000083.1, on the reverse strand, counting down.
CCGCGGTCAACGGCGCCAACCTCCGGTGCACCTACGACGAGCAGGGCCGGTGCGTGGAGACGCGGCCGTGCTACGGGGACGAGACACGCACCCCGTACGAGGACGACTGCCTCGCCCCGGTAGAGGAACGTGCCTGGTCCTCGCCCATCTACCTGAACCGGACCCGGGGCTCCTGAACCCCGCGCAGGAGGGGCCATGCAGGACCTGCTTCCCGAGGGAGAGGCGCTCCGCAGGGCGGTGCGCTTCGTCTCCGATGCGCTCCGCGAGCGGCCGGGTCGCCCCCTCGGCCCGCTCATCGACGAGGCGTGCCGGCGCTTCGACCTGAGCCCGCGAGACTGCGAGCTGCTCGCGGACTTCTGCCGGAAGGCCCACGGCCGCCCCGCCGCGGAGCGGGGCGGAGGGGGAGGGTCCTCGCCCGGGAGCTCGTGAGGGCGGGTGCCACCGGCCTCAGGCGGCGAGGCGCTCCCGCAGCCGATCGAGAAGCTCCCGGGCGGTGAAGGGCTTGGCGAGGAACCCGGCGCCGGGCCCCTCGGGCTCTTCGCCCGCCCCCGTCACGAGCAGCGCGG
>JALSIO010000082.1 GCA_026989995.1 Myxococcales bacterium | reverse complement strand
AGCTCGCCGGCTTCGCGCTTCCCCCGGCTCCGGGAGCGGAGGGCGCCGATCCGTGAGCCAGCAGCCAGATCGCCTCCCAGAGCGAGATCACGCGCTCCGCGCGTCCCCACTCGTCGGTGACCGGCATGTGCCGGCAGTTCTCGAGCGCCATGCGCCGAAAGAGGCTGAAGAGGCTGCCGTTCGGCGACACAGTCTTGACGTCCCAGGTCACGAGCTGCGGCATGCGGATGCGCCGGAGGTCGGCGAAGGGATCGGCCAGGGCCCGGACCACGTCGCGACGCGTGCAGATCGCCAGCGGTTCCCCGTCCGGCAGGCAGGCGAGTCCATAGCCGCGCCCCGCCCGGTGGATCGCCACGAGGCCCTCCGCGGCGTCGACGTCGAGGGATATCCGAACCGGTCGGTGGCCGAGATCGGCGCCCTCGATGAGCCGGCCCACGAAACGATCGAGCACGCGTCGCAGGTCCCGCTCGAGCCCGGCGAGACGGTCCGGCGGGGCGAACCTGCCGCCCGGCCGGGACCCCTCGTAGAGCGAGGTCACGAAGCGTGCGACGTCGCGGAAGGAGATCACCCCGACCGGGGCGCCCCCCTCGCCCGGGCCACCCTCGCCCACGAGGATGTACCGGCATCGCGGACCGCCCCCCCCGTGCTCACAGGCGCGATCGAGGGCCTCGAGCAGCGGGGCATCCGGGTGGACCACCGGCAGCTCCTCGGCCGGGACCATCGCATCGCGCACGCGGAGCCCGGCGAGCAGCTCGTCCCAGACCGGCAGAGGCCCGCCCGGCTCGCGGGTGGCCGAGTGGTCGACGAGCAGGCGGCCCGCCAGCCGGAGGAGGTCGTCCTCGGCCACGCAGCCGAGGAGCCTCCCGGGGGCGGACCGCTTCCGGGTACCGTCGGCAGGGGACTCCACCACCGGCAGTGCGCCCACCCGCCGCCACCACATCCGGCTCACCGCCGCCAAGAGCGGCTCCTCCGGATCGGCCACCTCGAGACGCCGCCCCGGCACGACCAGGGAGCGGGCGGGAACCCGCCCGAACACCTCCCGGCCGAGCTCCTGGAGGTCGGGGAGGCCGGAAAGCGGTGCCATCGATCCTCCCTCCTGCGCGCGCGGCCTCCGGGCGAGGATACCCCCTCCCGGCCCCGGCGGAGAGCGCGGAGCCCCGGGAGGCCGCGGGCGCCGCGATGTGTTTCCATTGCCGAGGGCGAGGGCCCCGGGTGCCGGGCGGGCGCGGGGTGCTCGCCGGCTCGGATCGCGGGAGATGGCAGGACGATGGACACCCGGAACCTGGACGGCCGGCTCGGTGTCGTCACCGGCGCGGCGAGCGGGATCGGCCGCGCCACGGCCCTCGCGCTCGCCCGACGGGGTGCGGACCTCGCCCTCTGCGACCTCGACGCCGCGGGCCTCGACGCCGTGGCGAAGCAGGCCGAGGGCCTCGGACGGCGGGTGCTGAGCCGGCGGGCCGACGTGTCCTCGGCGGAGGACATGCAGGCCTTCGCCGACGCCGTGCATAGCGAGTTCGCCGCGGCCGACATCGTGGTGAACAACGCCGGCATCGCTGTGGCCGGGACCTTCCTGGATCTCGAGCTCGAGGACTTCGACCGCGTGGTGGCGGTGAACCTCCGCGGGGTGGTGCTCGGCTGCCGCGTCTTCCTCCCCGCGATGGTGGCGCGGCGATCGGGACACGTGGTGAACATCGCGTCGATGGCCGGGTACACGCCGGGCCCCGGCATGACGCCCTACACGGCGACGAAGTTCGCCGTGGTGGGCTTCTCGGAGGCGCTCCGCATGGAGCTCGCCCCCCTCGGCGTCGGCATCACCGCCGTCTGCCCGGGAATCATCAACACACCGATCGTGCGGAACTCCCCGGTCCGCGGAGTACTCGCCTCCGCCCGCGAGGAGACCGCGGCGCTCTTCGAGCGGCGGAACTACCCGCCGGAACGGGTGGCGGATGCCATCCTCAAGGCCGTCGCCCGAAACCGGGCCCTCGCCCCGGTGAGCCCGGAAGCCCGGGCGGCCTGGTGGCTGCGGCGCCTGGCCCCCGGCCTGCTGCACCGGCTCGCGGCCCGCGGCTTCCGGAACCACATCGCCCCCTCCACCGGAAACGGAAAGGCATCGGGTGGCGGCTCCTGAATACGACCTCTTCGTGATCGGTGCCGGCTCGGGGGGTGTGCGCGCCGCGCGAATGGCCGCCTCCGCGGGGGCACGGGTGGCGGTGGCCGAGCAGTCCCGACTCGGCGGAACCTGCGTGAACCTCGGGTGCATTCCGAAGAAGCTCATGGTCTACGCCTCCCACTTCTCGGAGGAGTTCCGGGATGCCCGGGGCTACGGGTGGACGCTCGGCCCCGCCCGTTTCGACTGGACCTGTTTTCGCGAGCGCAAGGATCGCGAGATCGAGCGGCTCAACCGCATCTACGAGGATCTCCTGCGCCGGGCGGGGGTGGAGATCCTCACCGGCCACGCCCGCCTGCGCGGCCCCGGAGAGGTGGAGGTCGCCGGCCGGTGCCACCGGGCGCGCCACATCCTGATCGCCACCGGGGGGGCGCCCCACCTGCCGCGGATTCCGGGCATCGAGCACGCCATCACCTCGAACGAGGTCTTCCATCTCGAGGCGCTTCCGAGTCGGATCGTCGTCGTCGGTGGGGGCTACATCGCGGTGGAGTTCGCGGGCATCCTGCACGGGCTCGGCTGCGAAGTCGTGCAGCTCTACCGCGGCCCGCTCTTCCTGCGCGGCTTCGACGAGGACCTCCGCCGGGCCCTCGCCGAGGAGATGCGCGCCCGGGGAATCGACCTGCGCTTCGAGGCCCGGGTCGTGGCGCTCGAGCGGAAGGGAGACCGGAGGATCGCGATCCTGGAGGACGGCTCCCACCTCGAGGCGGAGCAGGTCCTCTACGCCACCGGCCGCCGGCCGCTCACGGCGGGGCTCGGGCTCGAGGAGGCGGGAGTCCTCCTGCGCGAGGACGGCGCCATCGCGGTGGACCGCTACTCCCGGACGAACGTGCCCGGCATCTTCGCGATCGGCGACGTGACCGACCGCCTGAACCTCACCCCCGTGGCCATCCACGAGGCGATGTGCCTGGTGCGCACCCTCTTCGAGGATCGGCCCACGGCGCCCGACCACGACAACGTGCCCCGCGCAGTCTTCGCCCAGCCACCGCTCGCGACGGTCGGCCTCTCCGAGGAGGAGGCGCGCCGTCGCCTCGATCGCGTGGTGGTCTACCGGGAGCGCTTCCGCCCGCTCAAGCACACCCTCTCGGAGAACCCGGAGCGCAGCCTCGTGAAGCTCGTCGTGGACGGGAACACCGACCGGGTCGTGGGAGCGCACATGGTCGGCCCCGACGCCCCGGAGATCCTGCAGGGCGTGGCCATCGCCGTGAAGGCGGGGCTCACGAAGGCGGACTTCGACGCGACGGTCGGCATCCACCCGACCTCCGCGGAGGAGTTCGTCACCCTGCGCACCCCGGTGGAAGGTTGAGCCCGCACCCCCGCCCCCCCGAGGATCGGACGACGCTCGTGATCCCGAACCTGGGCGACGACGAGCCCGGCCGCCGCCCCGCGGGCGCGCTTCCGCCCGCCGCCCGCCTCGCCGCGGAGCTCTTCGCGACCCTCTTCCCGGCCTCCGCCGTGGTCCGCTGCGACCCGCGCCACCCACCGCTGCCACGGCCCTGGCCGGACGTGCTCGGGCCGCCCCGCGAGGAGGCCGTCTTTCCGTGGCTGGACCGGCCGGGCGAGGCGGTGGCCTGGATCCGCACCCCCGAGGCCGACGCCCTCGCCGGTGGGAGGACGCTCTTCGGCTCCCCGCCCGAGCTGACCCGCACCATCCACGACAAGGCCTTCGCCCACCGGACCGCCGAGGAGGCGGGGCTGCTGCCTCCTTCGCTGCGGGAGACCGTGCTGGTGCTCGATCCGGCGTCGTGCCGGGACCCGTTGCGCGCCCGACGGCTGATCGAAGAGCGGATCGCCTCCTGGCCCGAGCCCTTTCGCGGAAGCTACGTGTTGAAGCCCCGGCAGGGCGGCTCGGCCCGCGGCCGCTACGCCGGGCATGCCGGTCGCACCGATGCCGGGAACCTCCCTCCGGCCCTCGCCCGCCTCGCGAGCTGCGGCGGTGCCGTGCTCGAGCCCTGGCTTCCCCGGGAGCGCGACCTCTCCGCCCAGATGCTCGTGGAACCCGATGGGACCCTGCGCCTGCTCGGCACCCTCGAGATCCTGTCGGCGCCGTCGGGCCGTCCCCTCGGCCACCGGGGCACCCTCGACACGCGGGGTCGGATCGCCAGCGGACTCGACGACGATCCCGCCCTCCGCGAGGCGGCGGCGGCCGCGGCCCGCGCCGCCCGCGACGCCGGCTACCACGGCCCGCTCGGAGTCGACGGCTTCCGCTTCCGCGCCCCGGGAGGCGAAAGCGAGCTCCGGCCCGTGGTGGAGCTGAACGCGCGCTTCACCCTGGGCATGGTCGTGGTCGGGCTGCTGCGCCGGGTGCTGCGGACCGCACGGCCGGCGCTCGGTGCCCGCCCTGAGGAGCTGATGCGCTTCACCTTCCTCCTCGAGGCCGACCCGGAAGCGATCCGGGAGGATGCGGCGGCCGGGGCCGTGCTCTTCCGGCTCGGACCGCCGGAGGCCGGCGCCCCGGCGCCGCTGCTGCGGGTGACGCGTGGCCCGGAGGGCAGCGCGTGATGCCCCACCCGGACGGGCCGGAGGGGGGCGGCACCGGGGCGGAAGGAGCCGGTAGACACCCGTGTGAACCGGTAGAAGCCCGTGCGAACCGATTGAGACCGGCAGGAGGCCGCATGAACGACCTGAGCCGAGCGTCCGCGCCCACCGCCGATCCCGCCTTCGCTCCCGCCGTCGAGCTTGCGCGTCGGATCCGCGCCGGCGAGCTGCGAAGCGAGGACCTCGTGGAGACGGCCCTCGCACGCATCGCGGAGTACGACTCCCGCCTCGGCGCCGTGGTCACCCTGGACGCGGAGGGAGCCCGGGCACGGGCGCGGGCGGCCGACCGGGCGCTCGCCGCCGGCGAGCTCCTCGGGCCGCTCCACGGGGTTCCGATCACGGTGAAGGACACCCTGGAAACCGCGGGCCTGCGCACCACCGCCGGACATCCCCCACTTTCGGAGCACGTTCCGGAACGGTCCGCCGTGGCCGTGGAGCGCCTGCTTTCCGCGGGAGCGATCCTGCTCGGCAAGACCAACACGCCGGCGCTCGCCGGAGACTGGCAGACCCACAACCCGATCTTCGGTGTGACACGAAATCCCTGGGACCGCGACCGCACCCCCGGCGGCTCGTCGGGCGGTTCCGCCGCCGCCATCGCGGCGGGACTCTCGGCGCTCGAGCTCGGCAGCGACATCGGCGGCTCGATCCGGGTCCCCGCCCACTGGTGCGGGGTCTACGGGCACAAGCCGAGCCACGGGATCGTTCCGAGCCGGGGCCATATTCCCGGCCCGCCGGGGACCCTCTCCGAGCCCGATCTCTCCGTGGTGGGGCCCCTGGCCCGGAGCCCGGAGGACCTCGCACTGGCCCTCGACCTGGTGACCGGCCCCCTGCCCGACCGCGCGGTGGCGTGGCGCCTCGAGCTGCCGCCACCGCGGGCGCGAAGGCTCCGGGAATTCCGGGTCGCGGCCTGGATCCACGATGACGAGTTCCCGCCGGACCCGGAGGTGGGCCGGGTGCTCGAGGGCGTGGTCGACGCACTCCGCGAGCACGGGGTCGCCGTGGC
>JALSIO010000081.1 GCA_026989995.1 Myxococcales bacterium | reverse complement strand
CCTTCCTCCCGATACCCCCGTCTACCTCGCCGACCGCGAGCTCCTCTACGGCATCGTGGGCTATGCCATGCACCGGGGGTGCCTCGCGGTCGGCGAGCGCCCGCCGGAGACGGACCTCGATGCGCTCCTCGACTCGGTAGGTCCCGGCCCGGCCACGCTTCTGGGCCTCGTCGACCTCGCCAACCCGGACAACGTGGGCGGTGCCTTCCGGAGCGCCCGGGCCCTCGGTGCGGCGGGGGTGCTCCTCTCGCCGGCGACGGTGGATCCGCTCTACCGCAAGCCGATCCGCGTCTCCATGGGCGGCTCGCTCGAGGTTCCCTTCGCGCGAACCGAGCCCTGGCCCGATGCCCTCCGGATCGTCCGCGAAAGGGGGTTTTCGCTGGTGGCCCTGACGACGGCGCCGAGCGCGGAGTCCATCGACCTCGTGGCCGCCCCGGGCCGCAACCCGGCGCGCGCCCTCCTGCTCGTCGGCAGCGAGGCCGAGGGCCTCCCGGAGGCGGTCGTCCGGCTCGCAGACCTCCGCGTGCGGATTCCGATGGTGCCGGGGGTGGACTCGCTGAACGCCGCCACCGCGGCGGCCATCGCGCTCCACCGCCTTTCCCGGGGCCTTCCGCCCGAAGAGGGCGGCTTTGCCCGCCCGCCCGGAGCTGGTGGCCCCGCCGGCCCGCCCGGAGGTGGTGCGGGCGGCTAGAGGAGGCTCTTCGCGATCACCGCGAGGCCCCCGGCGGTGGAAAGCGCGAGGACGGCTTCCCGGATCCGTTCGCGGCCGAGGAGGCGGAGGGCGCGGTTGGAGAGGAGATAGCCGGCCACCACCCCCGGAACCAGGAGGCCGGTGGCCAGGAGTTCCGCCCCGCCGAAGCGGCCCACGAGGGCGAGGGCGGCGAGGCTCGTCGCGGTTCCGAGCAGGAAGTTTCCCGCGAGCGTGCCCCGGAGACGCTCCGGGCCGGAGTCGAGGTAGACCATCGCGAGCGGAGGGCCACCGATCGCCGAGGCGGTGCCCATCACCCCCGAGACGAGGCCCGCCGCGGCGAGCGTGGCGCGGGTGGGCCGGAGCTTCCACCCGGAGGCCACCATGGACACCGCGAGCAGCACGGCCACGCCGATCAGGACGCCCATCTCGCGGGGTGGGAGCACGGCCACCGCGAAGGCGCCGAGGGCGGTCCCCGGGAGCCGGCCCAGGTACACCCAGCCGATGCCCGCGAAGTGGATCTCGCTCCGGTCCCGCCAGGCCATGAGCCCCGTGAGCAGCAGGGCCGAGGCCATGATCGGGCCCGGCACGAGCAGCGGGTCGAGCAGGGTCAGCGGCGGCGCCGTGACGAGCGCGAGGCCGAAGCCCGCCACGCCCTGGACCAGGGAGCCCAGGGCCATGGTGGCTGCCGCGGCTGCCGCTTCCAGGAGGGACATGGGCGGAGCATCGTAGCGACCGCCGGTCCCGGGTCGCGCCGGCGGCGCGGCGCGCCGCTGCGGTAGTCTCCCGCCCCGCGTGGCGGGAGCCGGGCCGGGCCGCTGCGAGGTCGGGGCGCCGAGGCCATCCGGCCGGGCGGCGGCCGGCTCCACTCGCGGGGAGAAGAGGGAGGATCGATCGGTGGGACCGCTCGAGGGAGTGAAGGTGGTCGAGATCACGGGCATCGGGCCGGGCCCCTTCGCGGCGATGCTCCTCGCCGACATGGGCGCCGAGGTCATCCGGGTGGACCGCGCCGGGAAGGCGCCCGCCCGGGACCTCTCCGAGCCGCCGCTCGATTTCCTCGCGCGCGGCCGCCGCAGCGTGGCCGTCGACCTGAAGCATCCGGAGGGGGTGGAGACGGTGTTGCGGCTCGTCGAGCGGGCGGACGTGCTCACCGAGGGGTTCCGGCCGGGCGTGATGGAGCGGCTGGGTCTCGGTCCGGACGTCTGCCTGGCGCGGAACCCGCGGCTCGTCTACGGCCGGATGACCGGCTGGGGGCAGGAGGGGCCGCTCGCCCATGCCGCCGGCCACGACATCAACTACATCGCCCTCGCCGGGGCGCTCGCGCACATCGGGCGGGCCGGCGAGAAGCCGGTGCCACCGCTCAACCTCGTGGGGGACTTCGGCGGCGGAGGCATGCTTCTCGCCTTCGGCGTGGTCTGCGCCCTCGTGGAGCGCGAGCGCTCCGGACGCGGACAGGTCGTGGACGCGGCCATGGTCGATGGCGCGGCACTGCTCATGACCATGATGCACTCGATGCGGGCCATGGGCTTCTGGAACGACGAGCGGGGCACCAACCTGCTCGACGGGGGCGCCCACTTCTACGACACCTACGAGACGAAGGACGGGAAGTTCGTGGCCGTGGGTTCCATCGAGCCGCAGTTCTACGCGGAGCTGCTCGAAAAGACGGGCCTGGCCGGGGAGGATCTGCCCCGGCAGATGGACCGGAGCCAGTGGCCGGCGCTGCGCAAGCGGCTCGCCGAGATCTTCCGGAGCCGCACCCGCGACGAGTGGTGCCGCATCATGGAGGGGAGTGACGTCTGCTTTGCGCCGGTCCTCACCATGGGCGAGGCGCCCGACCACCCGCACAACCGGGCCCGCGGAACCTTCGTCGAGGTCGCCGGGAAGCTGCAGCCCGGCCCGGCACCGCGCTTCAGCCGCACCCGGCCGGAGGTCCGGCGGCCACCGGCCCACGCCGGGCAGCACACCGACGAGGCGCTCCGCGACTTCGGCTTCGATCCGGCCGAGATCGAGCGCCTGCGGGCCGCCGGCGCCATCGGCTGAAGGGGCGCTGCGGGCCCGGCCCGGCTCTGGCACCCTGGAGGCCATGGCGGAGTTCGACTACCGCGCCCACGGCCTCGAGCCGCCCGCCCGAAGGCCGCCGATTCCCGGCGGCGGCCCGCAGACGGTGGCCGGGATCCTCGACGCCCCCCTGCGCGAGCGTCCGGACGCGGAGGCGCTCGTCGGCCGCCACGACCGCTACACCTACGCCGAGCTCGATCGGGAGGTCAACCGGGCCGCCCGGGTGCTGCGCGATCTCGGTGCCGGTCCCTTCACCCGCGTGGCCTGTTCCGCCAGCAACCACCCGGAGGTGGTCATCGCCTTCCTGGCCACCCAGCGGCTGGGCGCGATCTGGGTGGGCGTGAACCGCCCCCTGGCCCCGCCGGAGAAGGCGGCCCTCCTCGTGGATTGCGGCGCCCGGATCTTCCTCGGGGATCCGGAGATGGCCGCGCAGGTCGAGGGCCTGCGCGCCGGGCTTCCCGCGCTGGAGCACGTGATCCGCCTCGAGCCCGGCAAGCCCGACAGCGCCTTCCGCCGGGCGCTCGGCGGGGTGGGCGAGCCGGGACGCCCGGAGGTGGAGATCGATCCCTTCGCACCCGCGGCCATCGCCTACACCAGCGGCACGACGGGCCTTCCCAAGGGCGCGGTCCACTCCCAGCACAACCTGCTGCTTCCGGGCGCCGTGAGCCGGGCCCTCGGAACCTACCCTCCCGGTACGCGCCACGGCGCCGTGCTGCCCCTGACCATCCTCAACCTGATGATCCTGGGCCCCCTGGCGGCCTTCCAGGCGGGCGAGGCCTGCGTGTGCGTGGACCGCATCGATCCGGTGGGGCTCGCGGGCTTCGTGCGCGACGAGCGGATCGGCTGCTTCGCCGGGGTTCCGGCCATCATCCACGATCTGCTCACCCACCCCGAGGTGCGGCCCGAGGATCTCGCCACCCTCGACAAGCCGCTGATCGGCGGTGCCGACGTGCCCGAGGCCTTCCGCGAGCTCTACCGCGAGCGCTTCGGCTCGGAGGTGGCCATCGGCTACGGCATGACCGAGGCGCCCACCGCCGTCACCCGGGCCGAGGGCCGGGCGCCGGAGCCGGGTCTCTGCGGCGCGCCGCTTCCCCAGGTCCGGATCCGGATCCTCTCCGAGGACGGGCGCGCGCTGCCCCCGCGGGAGGTCGGGGAGATCTGCGTGGCCCCGGCCGAGGAGGGCCCCTTCGCGGGCGTCTACACCCCGATGCTCGGCTACTGGAACCGGCCCGAGGAGACGGCCTCCGCCCTCGCAGGCGGGGTGCTGCACAGCGGCGACCTCGGCTTCCTCGACGAGCAGGGCGTGCTCTACATCCGGGGCCGGATCAAGGAGCTGATCCTCCGCGGGGGTGCCAACGTCTATCCGGCCGAGGTGGAGCGGGTACTCCAGGAGCACCCCGCGGTGGCGGCCGCCGCCTGCCTCGGCGTGCCGGACGAGCGCCTCGGCCAGCGCGTGGTGGCGGCGGTGCAGCTCGAGCCGGGTGCGTCGGTCTCGGAGGACGAACTCCGGGCCTTCTGCGGCGAGCGCCTCGCCCGCTACAAGGTCCCGGAGCGAATCCGCACCGTCGAGGTCATGCCCCGCAACGCGATGAACAAGATCGTGAAGCGGGAGCTCGAACCGCTTTTCGCGGGCCGGTGACGGCCTCGGCCGGCGTCAGCCCGCGAGGATCCGCGCCACCTCGTTCCGCTCGAAGCGCGGCAGGGGGCTTCCGCCGGCGAGGCGGACCCCGGAGCCCGTCTCCGCGCGCGCGATGGTCGCGACCGGGTACCCGCGGCGGCGGAGCGCCGCCTCGAGCCGGGGGGCCGCCGTGGGGGCCGCGGCGACGAGCAGGCAGCCCGAGGCGAGGGTGCGCCAGGGATCGGCGCCGAGGGCCCGGCACATCGCGACGCCCGGCTCGAACCGCTGGACCGCATCCGCATCCACCACGAGCGCCACCCCGAGCCGCCGGAGCGCGTCGGCCATGGAGTCCACGAGGGCGCGCAGCTCGCCCGGGCGGGTACCGGGCGGCAGCAGCCGCACCGCCTCGGGGACCTTGCCCGGCGGGAGCGGCGCCTCGTCCGTCTCCGCTCCCTGCGACTTCCCGGGCCCTCGCCGATCGCCCATGCGGCCTCCTCCCGGGGCCGGCCCCACCGCGGCCCCCGGGCTCCGAAGCGGACGGGATTCTGGCATCCTCGGGGCGATCTGCCGACTCCCGGGAGGATCCACCATCGAGTCGCGCGCCATCGTGGTCGTATCGGGGCTCCCCCGCTCGGGGACCTCGCTGCTCATGCAGATGCTCGGAGCGGGCGGGCTTCCCCTGCTCGCCGACACCAGGCGGGCGCCGGATCGCCACAACCCGAGGGGGTACTTCGAGCTCGACCTCGTCCGGCGCCCTGGCGCGGAGTCGGCCTGGATCGACCGCGCGCGGGGCCGTGCGGTCAAGGTGGTGGTGCCGCGGATCCTCGACCTCCCGCCGGGAGGCCCCTACCGCGTGCTCTTCCTCCACCGGGCGGTGGCGGAGGTGGCGGCCTCCCAGAGGGCGCTGCTCGAGGGCGCCGGGGCGGAGCCGGAGGTTCCGGCCTCCCGGATGGCGGAGATGCTCGCGGTGCTACGCGATCGGGCCCGAGCGGAGCTCGGCGCGCGGCCCGACACCCGCATCCTCGACGTCGAGCACCGCGCCCTGCTGTTCTCGCCGCGGCGGGAGGCCGCGCGCATCGCGCGCTTCCTCGATCTCGAGCTCGACCTCGGCGCGATGGCGGCCCGCGTCGAGCCGGCGCTCTTCCGCCACCGGGCCGGAGGGAGCCCGGGGCGTGCGCGCCCCGGCTGCGCCTAGAAGAACCACTCCGCGGTGGCGAAGACGAGGGGATGCCCGCCACCGAACTGGGAGAGCCGGCGGCCCGCGAAGCGCTGGACCCCGAGGGTGAACTCGAGGTGGCCTCCCGGACTCGCCCGGATGGCCGGCACGACCGCCGCGCTCCTGCCGTTCCAGTCGTAG
>JALSIO010000080.1 GCA_026989995.1 Myxococcales bacterium | reverse complement strand
CCTGGTGGCCCTGGCATTCCTCTCGCTCCTGCCCGGGGTGGTGCTCGCCCTCGCCGCAAGCCGGCCCCTGCTCCCGGTGGCGCGGCTCGGCGCGGGCATGCTGTCGGCCGCCTTCGCCTTCGTGGTCCTCGGGCTCCTGCCGCTGGCGATCGGCGGTTTCGTCGACCTCCGGCGGCGTCCGGAGTGGTTCATCGCCGCGCGCTACCTGGTGGCCAAGCGCCGCCAGACCTTCATCTCGCTCATCACGATGATCTGCGTGCTCGGCGTCGCCGTGGGCGTGTGGCTGATCATCACCGTGCTCTCGGTGATGAACGGCTTCGAGCGGATGTGGGAGGAGGAGGTCATCCGCAACCGCGCCCACCTGACGGTGTACGACGTCACCGGCCCCATGCACGGCTACCGGGAGGTGATCGAGCGGGTGGAGCGCGTGCCCGGGGTGGTGGCGGTGGCGCCCTTCCTGGAGGCCGACGGCATGGTGCGCGGACCCCACGGCGAGATCGTGGGCATCCGACTCCGGGGCGTGGATCCGGACCGGGTGGCGAAGGTCTCGGATCTCGCCCGGGACCTCGTCGCCGGCACCCTCGCGGGCCTGCGCGCGCCCCCGGGAGGCTCGGAAGGGGAGGCGGGCATCCTGGTCGGGAGCCGGCTGGCCGGATCGCTCGGGCTCTCGCCCGGCGACCCCCTCGTCCTGATCTCGCCCTTTGGCGGCCCGCCCACGCCATTCGGGCCCGCACCCCGGCTCATGCGCTTCCGGGTCGCGGGGATCTTCGAGTCCACCTTCTTCCAGATGGACGAGTCCTTCGCCTACACCACCCTCGAGGCGGCCCGGGAGTTCCGGCGCGTCGGCGACGTGGTCGACGGCCTCGAGGTGCGGGTCACCGACCACCTCCGCTCCCGCGCGGTGGGCCTGGCCATCGCCCGGGAGCTCGCCCCCCCCTACGCCACACGCGACTGGAAGGAGCTCTTCCCCGCCTTCTTCCAGGCGCTCAAGACCGAGCAGGTGATGATGTTCCTGCTGCTCACCATGATCATGGTGGTGGCGGCCTTCGTGATCGTGGCCACCCTCGTCATGATGATCATGGAGAAGTCGAGCGACATCGCCATCCTGAAGGCGATGGGCGCGCGGGATTCGGCGATCGAGCGGATCTTCGCCATCGAGGGCACGCTGATCGGGCTGTTCGGGACCGCGCTCGGGGTGGTGGCCGGCCTCGCGGTGACCGACCAGCTCCCCTGGATCCAGGAGAAGGTGGAGGCGGTGCTGCGCATCGACGTGCTGCCCGCGACCGTCTACCAGTTCTCGACGCTTCCCTCGGAGGTCGACCCCGTGGAGGTGCTCCTCGTGGCGGCCATCGCGATGGTGCTCTCGATGGGAGCCACGCTGCTCCCCAGCCGGCAGGGTGCGCGACTCGACCCCGCCGAGGCGCTGCGCCGTGAGTGAGCCGCCGCTGCTCGAGGCACGGGGGCTCGCCAAGAGCTTCCCCACGGGCGAGGGGCTGCTCCACGTGCTCCGGGGGGTGGACCTCCGCGTGCACGCGGGCGAGCGGGTGGCCATTCTCGGGCAGTCCGGCGTGGGAAAGTCCACGCTGCTGCACATCCTCGGTGCCCTCGAGGCACCGAGCTCGGGGACGGTGCTCTTCCGAGGGGAGGACGTCTTCGCCAAGGATGCCGACGCCCTCGCGGACTTCCGCAACCGCTGCCTGGGATTCGTCTTCCAGTTCCACCACCTCCTGCCGGAGTTCGACGCGCTCGAGAACGTGGCCATGCCCGCTCGGATCCGCGGTCTTCCGCCGCGCGAGGCCCTCGCGCGCGCGCGGGAGGTGCTGCTCGAGGTGGGGCTCGGCGAGCGGCTCCGCCACCCGGTGGTCAAGCTCTCGGGGGGCGAGCGCCAGCGGGTCGCGCTCGCCCGGGCGCTGGTCCTCGAGCCGCCGCTCCTGCTGGCGGACGAGCCCACCGGGAACCTCGATCCGGAGACCGGCGAGCGCATCGAGGACCTGCTCCTGCACATGAACGAGCGGCGGGGTACCACGCTGGTGGTCGTCACCCACAACGAGCGCCTCGCGGGCCGGCTCGGGCGGCGGATCCGGCTGGTGCGCGGGCGGGTCGGCGAGCCGGCCCCGACCGGGGCGGGCGAGCCTCGTCTCGACACCGCAACCAGTTGTCGATAAAGGGGAAAACGACTTGCCTCGGGGTTGCCGGCCGGCTGCGTGCCGAGTACCATCAGTCGACCCGGGCCCCCTGCCTCCCGGGAGTCACGCCCCGCCGGAGGACCTTCTTGGGTCTGTCCCGCCCGTCCGCCGCCCTCCTCACCCTGCTGGTTCTGGTCGGAAGCCTCGTGCCGGGCGCTGCGGGCGGCGTGGAGTCCGGCGCGGGGGCGGACGGGCTGCCGCGGGTGCTGGTGGCGGGAATCCCCTTCCGGATCCACAGCGAGCAGCCGCTCAGCCACCTCGAGCGGTCGCTGCCCGACCTCGTGGCGAGCCGGCTCGCCGCGAGCGGTCGGGTCGAGGTGGTGGACAAGGTCCTGGTGGCGGAGTCCGCCCTCGGCCATGCGACGGGCGAGCTCTCCGACTCCGCGCTCCGCCGCCACGCGGCCGAGCTCGGGGCCGACTACGTCGTGACCGGCAGCCTGACGGAGCTCGCCGGGCGCTTCAGCCTCGACGTGCGCCTGGTGCCCCTGGCCGGTGGCGAACCGGCCGCCTTCGCGCTCACGGCCGACAGCGAGGAGGAGCTCCTCGATCGGATCAACGAGCTCGCGGACCGCATCCTCGCCCGGGTGGCGCGGGCGCGGCCGGCGGTCGTGGCCGAGGTGGCCATCGAGGGGGCCGGGCCGCTCGAGGCCGAGCTTCGGGCTCTGCTCGGGACCCAGCCGGGCACGCCCTACGACAGCGCCCGGGTCCGATCGGACCTCGGCCGCCTGCGGGCGCGCCCGGACCTCGCGAGCGCCACCGTGGAGACCGATCGCGAGGGCGACGAGGTGCGGGTGCGCTTCCGGGTGGTGCGCTCGGAGGCCCTGCTCGGCCGCGACGAGGGCGAGGCACCGGGCGAGGTGGTGGCCGAGGTCCGGGTGGAGGGCAACCGCCGCATCGAGCGGGATGCGATCCTCGCCCGGGTCGGCACCCGACCGGGGGAGCCCTACCGGCCGGGGCAGATCGCCCGCGACGTGAAGGAGATCCACGCCCTCGGCTTCTTCAAGGACATCCGCGTGAGCAGTGAGCGCACCCCGAAGGGGCGCGTGGTGACCTTCCACGTGGAGGAGAACCCTGTGGTACGCCGGATCTCCATCGAGGGGAACGACTCGATCTCGGCGGAGAAGATCCGCGATGCGCTCACGCTCACCACGGGCTCGACCCTCGACATCCCCCTGCTGCTCGAGAACAAGGTGCGGATCGAGAGCCTCTATCGCGCCGAGGGCTTCTACCTCGCCGAGGCGGGCTACGAGATCGAGCCGCTCGCCGGCGATTCCGTGGGCGTCCACTTCCGGATCACGGAGGGGGAGAAGCTCCGGCTGGCGGAGATCCGCTTCGAGGGCAACGAAGCCCTCTCGGACGACGAACTCCGGCGCGGCCTCAAGACGAAGCCGTGGCGGCTTTGGTCCTGGGTGACCCGCTACCTGGACAATTCGGGCACCTATGCCGAGCCCGTCTTCCTGCAGGACCTCCGGACGATCGAGGAGAAGTACATGAACCGGGGTTATCTGCAGGTGCAGATCGGCGAGCCCCGGGTGATCCCCGAAGAAGACGGTCTCGTGGTGGTGGTGGACATCGAGGAGGGCGAGCAATTCTTCGTGGGCAAGCTCGACGTGGAGGGAGACGCCACCGTCGACCGGGAGGCCCTCGCGGAGCGCATCGAGCTCGAGGAGGGTGGGGTCTTCGACCGCTCGGCGCTCACGGCCGACGTCGAGACCCTCACCCGCTACTACACCGACCGCGGCTTCTACTTCGCCAGCGTGGAACCCCGGACCTCCCTCGACCCGGCTTCCCGGAAGGTCGACGTCACCTTCGAGGTCGAGAAGGGCCCGCTCTACTTCGTCCGCGACATCCGCTTCGAGGGGAACACGACCACCGTGGACTCGGTGCTCCGGCGGGAGATGATGCTCGTCGAGGGCGAGCTCTACTCGCAGCGCGCCGTCCAGCGGAGCAACCGGCGCATCCAGAACCTCGGCTTCTTCGACGAGGTCAACTTCGAGCCCCAGCCCACCGACAGCCCGGGGCAGCTCGATCTCGACGTGAAGGTGGTGGAGCGCTCCACCGGCTCGCTCTCTTTCGGTGCGGGCTTCTCCTCCCAGGACCGCTTCGTGCTGAACGCGGCGCTCTCCCAGTCGAATCTCTTCGGCCGTGGCTACGCCGTGAACCTCTCCGCGGACGTGGGCGGTCGGACCAGCCGCTACCTCTTCTCCTTCGCCGACCCCTACCTCTTCGACACGGACCTCTCCTTGCGGGGGTCGCTGTTCAGCACCGCGGTCGAGTTCGAGGATTTCGACCAGGAGCAGCAGGGGGTCGACATCCTCTTCGGGCACCCCCTGAACGAGGCGAACAACGCCCGCGGCTTCCTCCGGTATACCTTCGCCCGCCGCAAGGTGCTCGACGACACCGGGGTCAATGCGGCGGGCGTGATCTTCCGCCAGATCCTCTCCGGCGAGGAGAGCACGAGCCTCGTCGGCCTTTCCTTCCGATCCGACTTCACCGACGACCCCATTTCCCCGACGCGGGGATGGGCGTTCAACGGAGGCATCGAACTGGCGGGGCTCGGCGGCTTCTCGCGCTTCTTCCGGGCCGAGAGCACCGTGGCCCGCTTCTGGCCGGCGCCCGACTGGTTCCCGATCTTCCCCGGGCGATCGACCTTCGCCGCCATCGCGCGCATCGGATGGACCCTTCCGCTGAACGACATCTCCGACTTCGACATCCCCTCGCAGTTCATCGGAGATCAGCCCTTCGAGGACTTCCGCAACGTCCAGTGGATCAACTTCATCGACGAGGATGTGAAGCTCCCGCTCACCGAGCGCTACTTCCTGGGCGGGCTCGGGCAGTTCCAGCTCCGGGGGTACAAGGCGCGCTCGGTGGGGCCGAGGCGTCCCATCCTGAAGCGCACGGGCGCCTTCGGCCTCGGCAACAGCTTCACCACCGTCGGCCGGGAAGGGGCGCTGCTCGTCGACGAGAACGGCAACCCGGACGGCATCGCCTTCGTCTGCCTCGACGTGCCGGGCTCCGTCTTCAACCGCCAGGGCGACCTCGACGGACGCTGCAACGACATCACGGACAAGGACATCGACGACTTCGAGGACCTCGACGAGACCGACGTCATCGGCGGCTCGAAGTTCATCGCGCTGAACTTCGAGTACCGCTTCCCCATCTCCGAGACCCTGGGGCTCGCGGGGATCGTCTTCCTGGACATGGGCAACGCCTTCGCCGAGGAGGAGAATCTGTTCGACGTCACCAACTGGCGCTACGGTACCGGCGTCGGTGTCCAGTGGTTCTCCCCCTTCGGCCCTCTGATGGCGGTCTGGGGCATCCCGCTCAACCGGCTCGAGGTCGAGGATTCGAACGTCTTCGAGTTCTCCATGGGCGGTCAGACCTTCTAGGACCGGGGCCGCTCCGGCGGAGACCGGCGCGGCGCCCCCGCGGCCGGCGCGAACCGGGCGGCGTGGGGTCCGGATGCGATGACGGGGCGCCCCGGGGCAGCCCCGAGGAGAGGATGGACGAATGCGTCTCAATTTGGCGGCAACGGCGTTCTTCGTGGT
>JALSIO010000079.1 GCA_026989995.1 Myxococcales bacterium | reverse complement strand
AGCGGCGGATCTCCTCGAGCACGACCTCGATCTCGCGTTCGACCTCGGCCGGGTCGAAGATCGAGTGCTGCACGCTGTCCGCGAGCACGTCGAGGGCCGTGGGCCAGGAACCGGCGGGAACCGTGGCGTGGTAGACGGTCACATCGAAGGAGGTGTAGGCGTTGATCCGGCCGCCCGCGCCCTCGATCTCGCCGGCCACCTCCCCCACGCCGCGGCGCTCGGTGCCCTTGAAGAGCATGTGCTCGTGGAAGTGGGCGAGCCCCTCCTCGCCCGGCCGTTCGTCGGCCGAGCCCACGCCGGCCCAGATCTGGACCTCCGCCACCGGGGCCGCGTGTTCCTCCCGGAGCAGGACGCGCAGGCCGCCGTCGAGGCGCTCCTCCCGGACGCCGCCAGCGGCGTCCTCCGCGGGAAGGGCCCGGGCCGGGCCGGCCGGGGGGGCGCTCGGTGCTTCGTGGGGGACGAGGTGGCGCAAGGTGGCCCGAAGGTACCATCTCACCGTGAGCTCCCCCACGGCACGCGCCCTCCACCGGCCGGATCCCGGGTGGGATCCGCGGACGGACCCGGGGTGCCCGGGCGACGACGGTCGGATCGGGGTCTACATCCACGTCCCCTTCTGCGATCGCGTGTGCCCCTACTGCGACTTCGCCGTGATCCGGGTGCGGCCGCTGTCCGCCGAGCTCGAGACCCGGTACGCCGATGCCGTCCTCCGGGAGCTCGAGCTCGCGGCGCCAGCGGTCGCGGGCCGGGAGCTCGCGACCGTCTACTTCGGCGGGGGGACGCCGTCGCTGCTCCGTCCGGAGACCGTGGCCCGGCTCCTCGACGGCCTGCGGGCGGTCTTGCCGGGCCCCCCGCCCCGCGAGGTCACCCTCGAGCTCAACCCGGGCACCGCGCCGGGGGTCCGGATCCCCGGGTTCCGGGAGGCCGGGGTGGGGCGCCTCTCGGTGGGGGTGCAGTCCTTCGACGACCGGGTGCTGAAGCGCCTCGGCCGCGCCCACCGGGCAGGCGCGGCGCGCTCGGCCCTCGAGGCGGCGCGTCGCGTCGGCTTCCCCGAGATCTCGGCGGACCTGCTCTACGGGGTCCCCGGCCAGGAGCCGGCCTCGCTCGAGCGGGACCTCGCCGAGCTGCTCGCCTTCGGCCCGACCCATGTCTCGGCGTACGCCCTCGAGGTCGAGCCGGGGACCCCCTATGCCCGGGGCGTCGCCCGCGGCGTGCTCCGCCTGCCTCCCGAGGAGGTGGTGGCCGACTGCTTCCTCCGGGTGGAGGAGGTGCTCGCCGCATCCGGCCTGCTGCGGTACGAGGTCTCGAACTTCGCCCGACCGGGTCACGAGGCGGTGCACAACCGGCGCTACTGGCTTCGTCGTCCCGTGCTCGGCCTCGGGCCCTCGGCCGTCTCCAGCCGGCCGTCCGCCCCCGGGCATCCCTTCGGGAGCCGCGCCGCGAATCCGCGATCGCTGGGCGACTGGCTGGCCGCGGTGGAAGGGGGGGATCCCGAGGCCGCGCGTGCCGTCGAAGTGCTATCGCCCGAGGTGGCGCGGGGCGAGGCGGCATTCCTGGCGCTGCGCACCCGCGAGGGACTGTCGGCACGGGACTTCGAGGCCGAGTTCGGGGCGCCACCCCGGGCCTTCTTCGGGGCCGCGATCGAGCGGCTCTGCGGGGCGGGGCTTCTCGAGGAGGCGGGGGACGGGGACCTGCGGCTCGCGCCGGGGGCCTGGCTCCTGGCCGACTCGGTCGCCGCCGAGTTCGTCCCGGCGGGGGCGCCGGAGCGTTGACGGAGGGGGGGCGGGGTGTTACCCCTCATCGCCTGGACCTCGCTGGAATCATTGGGTTTTTTCGCTTGCCGGGGGTTCGCCGGCCACGCCCGCCGGATGGGCCGCCGAGCTCCGATGCGGAGGGCCTCGCCCCATGTCCGCTTCCGAGTCCCGGGCCCTGCCCGAGCCGCTTTCCCACCGGCAGGCACTGGTCCTGCGGTCGGTCGTCGCGGCCTACGTGGCCGAGGCGCAGCCGGTGGCCTCGGCGCTGCTCGCCCGGCTGATCCCGGTCTCCCTCTCTGCGGCGAGCATCCGCAACACCCTCGCGGAGCTCCAGGAGATGGGGCTCGTCGACAAGCCGCACCACTCGGCCGGGCGGATCCCCACCGAACGGGGTCTGCGTGTCTTCGTGGACCACCTCATGCAGCGGCACCGCCTCGGACGCTACGAGCGGGCCGGGATCGCGGATCGCCTCGAGGACGCCCGCGCGGGCCTCGTGGATCTCGCCTCCCGGGTTCTCTCGGACGAGACCCGGCAAGCGGGCTTCGTGGCCCGGACCGGTGTCGAGCGGATGACCCTGCGGCACCTCTCCCTCGTCCGGGTCTCGCGGGAGCGGGTGCTCGCGCTGCTCGTCTCCGGCCTCGGCGAGACACACCGGTGCGTGATCGAGGAGCCGGGCAGCGACGACCAGGCCGAGCTCGACCGCCTTGCGGCACTGCTCAACGAGCGGGTGGCGGGGAGGAGCCTCGGCGAGATCCGCGCGCTGCTCGCGGCCGAGGCCGGGTCGCTGCGGTCGGCGGCGAGCCGGCTGCTCGGGCGGGCCCTGCTCCTCGGAGCGGCCGCGGTGGAGGAGGTGGTCGGGCAGCGGAGCGAGGTGGTCGTGGCCACCGGGCGGGAACTCTTCGACCAGCCGGAGTTCCGGGACCCCGAGAGGGTGCGCCAGCTGCTCGACGCCATCGAGACCAAGGAGCGCCTGCTCGCGGTGGTGGACCGGGTGCTCGAGAACGGCTCCGGCGTCCGGGTGGTCTTCGGGGAGGAGCTCGGTGATCCGGCGCTGCGGCAACTCGCCTTCGTGGCGGCTCCCTTCGGCTCCGGTACCCCGCCGCTCGGCCTGGTGGGGGTCCTGGGCCCCCAGCGCATGGACTACCCCCGTGTGGTACCCCTGGTGGAGTACCTGTCCCGGGTGGTGACGGAGCGAGTCGACGCGTGAGTGGACGAGACGGCAACGCCGGGGATGCCCGGTCCGAGGGAACCCTGGAGCGAAACCCCGAGCTCGAGCGGGCCGCCGAGGAGGCCGCCGAGGCGGTGGCCGGCGACGCGGTGCGGGCGGACATCCGCGAGCTCGAGTCGGAGCTCGAGGAGACCCGGGACCGCCTGCTCCGCCTCCAGGCGGATTTCGACAACTTCCGGAAGCGGGTCCTGAAGGAGCGCGAGGAGGCGCACCGCTTCGGTCACCAGAATCTCGTCAAGGACCTGCTTCCGACGGTCGATAATCTGGAGCGCGCCCTGGAGCACGCGAGGACCAGCCGGGGCGCGGACCTGGAGGGCTTCTTGCAGGGCGTCGAGCTGGTCCTGCGCGAGGTGCTCGGCGTCCTCGAGCAGTACGGCGTCACCGAGGTGGAGGCCGAGGACCGCGCCTTCGATCCCAACGTGCACGAGGCGGTGGGTCAGAAGGAGGCACCTGGCCGGCCGCCCGGCACGGTGGTGCAGGTGGTGCAGAAGGGCTACCAGCTGCGCGATCGCCTGCTCCGTCCGGCCCGCGTGCTCGTCGCCACCCCGGGCGAGGCCGGGGAGTCCTCCGGGGCCGGCTCCGGCGAATCCGGAGACTCGAGCGGCTAGGTCGCCTCCGGAGCGATCCCGAGCCGCCCGGAGGGTTCATGGGCAAGGTCATCGGGATCGACCTCGGCACCACCAACTCCTGCGTGGCGCTGCTCGAGGGCGGTTCGCCCGAGGTGATCGCCAACGCCGAGGGGGCGCGGACCACGCCCTCCATGGTGGCCTTCACCGACTCGGGCGAGCGCCTCGTGGGGCAGGTGGCCAAGCGCCAGGCCCTCACCAACCCGGTCCGCACCATCTTCGCCGTCAAGCGGCTGATCGGCCGCAAGTTCGAGAGCGAAGAGGTGCAGCGCTTCGCCGAGGTCGCCCCCTTTCCCATCGAAGCGGCGGACAACGGCGACGCCTGGGTGCGGGTGGGCGAGCGGCTGCTCTCCCCGACCGAGCTCTCCGCCGTGATCCTGGCGAGAATGCGCGAGACCGCCGGCGACTTCCTCGGCGAGCCGGTGCGCGACGCGGTGATCACCGTTCCGGCCTACTTCGACGATGCGCAGCGCCAGGCGACGCGCGACGCGGGGCGCATCGCCGGACTGAACGTGCTGCGCATCCTGAACGAGCCCACCGCGGCGGCGCTGGCCTACGGGCTCGGCGAGTCCGGCAGCCGGCGCATCGCGGTCTTCGACCTCGGAGGAGGCACCTTCGACATCTCCATCCTCGAGCTCGGCGACGGGGTCTTCGAGGTGCGCAGCACGCACGGAGACACCTTCCTCGGCGGCGAGGACTTCGACCTGCGGCTGGTGGACCATCTCGCAGAGGAGTTCCTGCGGGAGACGGGAATCGACCTCCGAGGGGATCCCATGGCGCTGCAGCGGCTCAAGGAGGCCGCGGAACGGGCCAAGCACGAGCTCTCCTCGACGCGGGAGACGGAGGTGAACCTGCCGTTCATCGCCGCCGACGACTCCGGGCCGCGGCATCTGATCCGGCGGGTCGGCCGCGAGGAGCTCGAGGCGCTCGTCGCGGACCTCGTGGGCCGTCTGGTGGAGCCCTGCGAGATCGCGCTCTCCGACGCCGGCTTCGGCCGCGGGGACATCGACGAGGTGATCCTGGTGGGGGGGATGACGCGCATGCCCCGCATTCGGGAGAAGGTCGCCGAGATCTTCGGACGTGAACCCCATGTCGGCGTGAATCCCGACGAGGTGGTGGCCGTCGGCGCGGCGATCCAGGGCGGGGTGCTCGCCGGTGAGGTCGACGACGTGCTCCTGCTCGATGTCACGCCGCTCTCCCTGGGCGTGGAGACGCAGGGCGGTGTCTTCACGCGGATCATCGAGAAGAACTCCACCATCCCCACCCGCAAGAGCCGGGTCTTCTCCACCACCGAGGATCACCAGTCGGTGGTGCGCATCCATGTGTTGCAGGGCGAGCGCGAGATGGCGGCGGACAACAAGACCCTCGGTCGCTTCGAGCTGGTGGGCATCCCGCCGGCGCCCCGGGGCGTGCCCCAGATCGAGGTCACCTTCGACATCGACAGCGACGGCGTCGTGAACGTCTCGGCGCGCGACCTCGGCACCGGACGCAGCCAGGCGATCCGGGTGACCGCCTCGAGCGGGCTTTCGCCCGAGGAGGTCGAGCGCCTCGTGCGCGAGGCCGAGCAGGCCGGAGATGCCGACCGGCGGCGGCGCGAGCTCGCCGAGCTCCGCAACCGGGCCGATGCACTTCTCTACTCGGTGGAGCGGGCGCTCGAGGATTTCGGCGAGCAGGTCTCCGCCGAAGACGCGGCGGCGCTCCGGGAGGGCATGGCCGCGCTCCGCAAGGCGCTCTCGGCCGAGGACGCCGAGAACCTCGGCCGGGCGCTTGACGAGCTCTCGGGGCTCTCGTACCAAGTCACCGAACGCGTCTACGCGTCCCTCGGGGGGGAGTCGGGCGGATCCTGATCCGGGCCGGAGGCCGGCGCGAGCCCGCTTGACAGGTGGGCACGCGCGCGGAGCCTTCTTCGGCGGCGCGGGCCGAGCGGGAGGCGCGCGCCGGGTGGCAGGCCCGGAGGAGGCCGGCCCGGTGGCTGGCGGCGAGAAGGGGTCGTGGAGAAGCGCGACTACTACGAAGTGCTCGGTGTCCCCCGCGACTGCGACGCGGACACCCTCAAGCGCGCCTACCGAAAGCTCGCCCTCAAGTACCACCCGGATCGGAACCCCGGCGACCCCGAGGCCGAGGAGCGCTTCA
>JALSIO010000078.1 GCA_026989995.1 Myxococcales bacterium | reverse complement strand
CTACCGCTTCGAGGATCTCCTCGAGAAGGCCGAGAAGGGCATCCCGGTGATGATGATGGGGCGCTCCTACCCCAAGTTCATCGGCTACGAGCAGAGCGTCGAATCCATGCCTTGGTACAACCGCACCGGGCGGCTCGAGTTCCTCCGGGACGAGCCGGAGTTCCGGCTCCACGGGGAGGTGCTCCCCGTGCACCGGGAACCCGTGGACTCGACCTTCCACGAGCCCAATGCCATCGTCGCCGCGCCGCACCCGCTGATCCGCCCGGCTTCGCCCCAGGAGCTCGGCCTCGACCCGCAGGACCGGAGCGGCGAGACCCGCCAGGTGCGAAACGTGGTGCTGACGCCCGACGAGCTGCTCCGCACGAAGCACCCGCTGATGGAGAAGGGCTTCACCCACCAGTGGATCACGCCGAAGTACCGGCACAGCGTCCACACCATCGTGGCGGACATCGACATCCTCTCGGTGTGGTGGGGCCCCTTCGGCGACATGTACCGCCACGACAAGCGCATGCCGTGGGTGGGCGAGGGCTACGTCGACATCAACCCGGACGACGCGCGCGAGCTCGGGATTCAGGATGGCGACTACGTCTGGATCGACGCCGATCCCGACGACCGCCCCTTCCACGGCTGGCAGAAGCGGCCGGAGGAGGCCCGGATCGCCCGGGCCATGATGCGGGCGCGCTACTACCCCGGGACGCCGCGGGGGATCGCCCGCACCTTCTTCCACTTCTCGGGCGCCTCCTTCGGAAGCGTCCGGGGTCAGGAGACGCGGAGCGACGGTCTCGCCCGCAGCCCGGACACCGGCTACCAGTCGATGTACCGCCACGGGAGCCACCAGAGCGGGACCCGCTCGTGGCTGCGCCCCACGCTGCTCACCGATTCGCTCACGCGCAAGAACCTGATGGGCCAGGGGGTGGGCCGGGGCTTCTGCCCGGACGTCCACTGCGCCAACGGCGCGCCCCGGGAGTCCTTCGTCAAGATCACCCGGGCCGAGCCGGGCGGAATCGGGGGCGATGGTCTGTGGCGCCCGGTGACCCTCGGCGTGCGGGCGACCCAGGAGAGCGAGCCGATGAAGCGCTACCTCGAGGGCGGCTTCGTCGAGATCGAGGAGGCCTAGGCGATGGGCAAGGTCTACAACTGGCAGCTCGGCCGGGAGATGGCATACCCCTTCGAGGAGGCCCACCCGAAGCGCCAGGTGGCCTGGGTCTTCGACACCAACAAGTGCATCGCCTGCCAGACCTGCACCATCGCGTGCAAGATGACCTGGACCTCCGGCCGCGGCCAGGAGTACATGTTCTGGAACAACGTCGAGACCAAGCCCTACGGGAGCTACCCCACGGCGTGGGATCTCGCCGTCCTCGAGAAGATCGGGCCGGGTCGTTGGGAGCAGGGTGTCTACCGCGGCCGGACCATCTTCGAGGCGGCCGACGGCCAGGCCGAGCGGATCGCCGGGGTCCTGCCGAAGGACGAGGACTGGGCGCATCCCAATCTCGGCGAGGACGAGATCACGGGCGGGACCATGCCGCGCGGTGCCCACATCGACCGGCTTCCGCACCCGGTGTGGTTCTTCTACCTGCCGCGGATCTGCAACCACTGCACCTACCCCGCCTGCCTCGCGGCCTGCCCGCGCCAGGCGATCTACAAGCGGGAGGAGGACGGCGTCGTCCTCATCGACCAGAGCCGCTGCCGGGGCTACCGGGAGTGCGTGAAGGCGTGCCCCTACGGAAAGCCCATGTTCCGCCCCAACCACGAGACGTCGGAAAAGTGCGTGGGCTGCTACCCGAAGCTCGAGAAGGGGCTGCAGACCCAGTGCGTGGAGCAGTGCATCGGCAAGATCCGCGGGCAGGGCTTCGTCTCCGATCCGCGGGGGAAGATCCGCGAGGACCATCCCATCGACTACCTGGTCCACGTCCGGAAGGTGGCGCTGCCCCTCTATCCCCAGTTCGGAACCGGGCCGAACGTCTACTACATCCCCCCCATCCACGTGCCGCCGCCGTACCTGCACCAGATGTTCGGGCCGGGGGTGGAGCACGCCATCGAGACCTACCGAAACGCCCGCCAGGACGAGACCCTCGCCGGGCTGCTGCAGCTGTTCGGGAGCTCGCCCGAGATCATGGATCGCTTCGAGGTGAAAGACGGCGTGGCGCGGGCCTGGGACCAGCAGGGGATCCAGGTGGCGGAGGTCCCGCTGGTGGAGCCGCCCCAGATGCGCCCCGCCTACGACGAGAAGCGCAAGGTCTACCGACTCGACGTCACCTGAGCGCAGGGGGAACCCCATGAGGACCACGAGCCGATGGAGCCGGGGACGGGCACCCCGGACCGCCGCGCTAGCGGGACTGGCGGCGCTTGCGTGCCTTGCCGGGTCGGCTGCCGCGGAGCCGCAGGGGCTCCGGGTGGTCTACCGGGCCGATGGCCTCCCCGCCGGCCCGGACGACGCGCGGTGGCAGGAGCTCCCGCAAACGCAGGTCGAGCTCTCGCCCCAGATCATCGTCCCGCCCAAGGGCGGCGGAGGGGTGGCCTCGCTCTCCCTGCGGGCGGCCCACGACGGAGAGCGCATCGCCTTCCTGCTGGCCTGGCGCGACCCCACGCCAAATCGCGAGGTGGGCGTCGCCTCCTTCCGCGACGCCGCGGCCCTGGGCTTTCCGGCGCTGGCCTCTGCGACGGCGCCCTCTCCCTTCATGGGCGACGCGGACCACCCGGTGAACATCTGGCAGTGGAGCGCCGAGCTCGAGGCCGAGGCGCGCGGAGAGGGCAGCTTCGCCACCCGCTATCCGCACACGCCGGGGGTCTGGTACTTCCCCCAGGACGCCTCGGTCACTCGACAGGTGCGGGCCTGGCGCGGCGTGGCGCCCGTCATGGAGTTCGTCGCCCACGGCTACGGGACGCTCCGCCCGCGCCCGGTTCGAAACGTCCTCGCCTCCGGTCGGTGGGCCGACGGAACCTGGAAGGTCGTCATGCGGCGCGCCCTCGAGACGGGCGACCCGGAGGACGCGGTCTTCCGGCCGAGCGAGCCCCAGAACCTGATCGCGGCGGTGTGGGAGGGCTCGGCGGGCGATGTCAACGGGCGCAAGTCGGTGACCCTCACCTGGATCCCCGTCCAGCTCGACTCCACGGTGGTGGCCGATGGCGACCGCTGAACCGACCCCCACGGCGGCCGAGGCCGTGCCCCCCGGCCGGGCGGCCTTCCACCGGGCCCGGGTCTACCGCACCCTCGCGGCCCTCTACCGAGCGCCGGAGCCGCGCGCCCTCGGACACCTGAAGGAGGCCGAGCTCCCGGCGCTCCCCGAGGCACTCGCCGGCCTCGGCGCACCCCCGGCGCTCGTGGCCCTCGCGGGGCAGCTCCTCCCCGTCCTCGCGCAAGAGCCCCCCGAGGAGCTCGCCCGCGAGTACGACCGGCTCTTCGAGGCCACCGGTGGCCTCGCCTGCCCGCCGCACGAGACCACCCTCGTCGCCGACACGCCCCAGGAGGGGCTCACCCGGACCTTCCGCATGGCGGACGTCGCGGGCTTCTACCGGGCCTTCGGCGTGGAGATGCGCCCGGGCACCGAGCGGCCCGACCACATCGCGGCCGAGCTCGAGTTCGCGCACCTGCTCTCGGTCAAGGAGCTCGTCGCCCTCGAACGGGGCGACGGCGACGAGGCGGTGGCGGTGTGCCGGGACGCCAGCCGGAGCTTCCTGCGGGATCACCTCCACCCCTTCGCCCTTCGGCTCGCCGAGCGGATCCCACAGGCATCGGCGCGACCGCCCTTCTCCCTGGCCGGGCGCCTGCTCGGCGGCTTCGTGGACTTCGATGCGCGGGCGATCGGAGCGGTCTGAGGGGCGCGACGGCGTGGAGCGCCGGATCGCCCGGCCGGCGGGGTCCGGATCGGCGCGGGCCGAGGCGGGACGGAGTCGCCGTGTGCAGGACGTTCGGGGGCTGCTCGCCGCAGCGGCCGGTCTGCTCCTGCTCGTCCCCACCGCGGGCGGCGGCGCGCTTCCGCCGGGGCTCTCCCTCGAGCTCCGCGACCGCGCGCGGCTCGAGCTGTGGCGCTTCTTCGAACCGGCGCCGCCCGGGGGCGACCCCGACTACGAATTCCTCGCCAACCAGCTCCGCTTCGACGTCCGCTACCGTCGCGCCATCCTGAGCGCCCACGCGGCCTTCCAGTGGGTGCAGCTCGCGAACCTCCCGCGCCACGCGTCCGGAACACCCGGGGGCGCCCTCGGCACCGGAGCCCTCTACTTCGCCCACGCCGGCCAGCGCAGCCCGAGCGCGCTCCAGATCCGAGCCCTCGAGCTCGGCCTCCGGGATCCGTGGGAGCTCGGGCTCTCCCTCGACCTCGGGCGCTTCGGCTACTCGAGCGGAGGTGAGCTCGACTCGGGAGTCCCCAAGATCGAGGCCGTGAAGGCCACGCGCATCGCCGACCGCCTGGTCGGCGAGTTCGGCTGGTCCCACTTCCAGCGGAGCTTCGACGGCGTGAAGCTGCGTCTCGAACGCGCCCCCGGGCAGGTCGGCCTCGCCTTCCTGCGCCCCACCGAGGGAGGCTTCGAGGACGGCGGCAACACCCGCATGGACGACATCGACCTGGCGATAGGCACCCTCACGGCGCGGCCGGGAGCCCTCGTTCCCGGCCTGGAGCTCCAGGCCTTCTACCTCCTCTACGACGACGAACGCCGGGTGCGCGCACGGCCCGACAACACCGGTCTGCCCCCGCCCTCCCGCCAGGACCTCCGGATCCACACCGTGGGCGGCCACGCGGTGGGCGCCTGGTCCGTCGGCCCGGGCGAGCTCGACGGGCTCTTCTGGGGCGCCCTGCAGCGGGGCCGCTGGCTCGAACAGGATCACCGCGCCTACGCGGGAGCCCTCGAGGTCGGCTACCAGCTTCCCGAGCTCCCGGGCCGACCCTGGCTGCGGATCGGGGCCTTCCGCTCGAGCGGCGATTCGAACCCCTTCGACGGGACCCACGAGACCTTCTTCCAGGTGCTGCCCACGGCCCGCCTCTACTCGCTCACGGCCGCGTACAACCTGATGAACAGCACCGACGCCTTCGTCGAGCTCCGTCTCTTCCCGCTGGCGGGGCTCACGCTGCGGCTCGACGCCCATGCGCTGCGGCTCACCGAGGGCCGCGACCGGTGGTACGCGGGTGCCGGTGCCACCCGCCAGCGCGGGGCGATCTTCGGCTACGGTGCCCGGGCCACCGGCGGGGCCCGGGAGCTCGGTCGGGTCGTCGAGCTCAGCGCGAGCTGGGCGCCCCGCCCGTGGGTGAACCTCTCCGGGTTCTACGGCCGGATCTTCGGCCGGGAGGCCGTGCAGGCGAGCTTCGCCCGGGACGACGACCTCGACTTCTTCTACCTCGAGCTCACCCTGCGCTGGAAGGCCGCCGGCCCGCCGGCGCCCTGAATCCGCGCCGCGGCCGCCCCGGCGGCGTTGCCACCGGTGACGAGCCGGCCCTCGCGGCGCGGACAGCGGGCGGTGCGCTTCGGCTGGCCGTGGAGATCGGCAGCCCCGACTCCCGGCGCCTCGCCCGTCTGCGCCGCCGGGCCGCGGAGGTGGTGGTCTACTGCCATCGCGACCCGCGGCCCCTGCGCCGTGCCCTCGCGCGGATGGAAGCCCGAGGCGCGCGGATCCGCGTCCACCTGCTGCCGGCGGAGTTCGTGGAGGGACTCGCCGCGTCCCTCGAGGGGGACAACCGTTGGGAGATCGAGGTCGCCGGCGACACCCTCGAGGTGACGCGGCGGCCGGTCGGCGGGTCCGAACCGCCCGCCTCCCTCGCAGGGCGGATGGCGCCGCTCGAGCTT
>JALSIO010000077.1 GCA_026989995.1 Myxococcales bacterium | reverse complement strand
GGAGGAAGCCCTCGAGGTCGCGCGGATCCACGGCGCCGCGGGGCTGCTGCCGCCGGCGCCCGCGCCCCTCACGCGCCCGTTTCGGACCCCCCACCACACCGCGAGCCCGGCCGGTCTCCTGGGCGGCGGGCGTCCTCCCCGGCCGGGGGAGGTCTCCCTCGCCCACCGGGGTGTCCTGTTCCTCGACGAGCTGCCGGAGTTCCAGCGACGTGCCCTCGAGGGCCTGCGGGAGGTCCTCGAGACCGGACGCGTGGTGCTCGCCCGCGCCCAGGAGACGGCCACCTTCCCGGCCCGGTTCCAGCTCGTGACCGCCTCCAACCCCTGCCCGTGCGGGTGGTGGGGCAGCGCGCGGCGAGACTGCCGCTGCGACGAGGGTGCCGTGGCCCGGTACGCGCGCCGCGTCTCCGGCCCCCTGCTCGACCGGATCGATCTCCACGTGGGGGTGGGCGAGGTGCCCTGGCGGGACCTCGCCGTCCCGGCCGCAGGCCCCTCGAGCGCCGAGGCCCGCCGCATGGTGGCCGCCGCCCGGCGGCGGCAGGCACGACGGCTCCGGCCGCACCGCCTCTCGGTGAACGCCGAGCTCCCGGAACAGCTCCTGGAGGAGCTCGCCCGTCCGACCCGGGAGGCCCTTCGGCTCCTCGGCGCCGCCGTGGACCGGCTCGGGCTTTCCGCCCGGGGAGCCTACCGGGTACTTCGCGTCGCCCGGACCGTGGCGGACCTCGAGGGGAGCGAGGTGGTGGATGCGGCCGCCCTCGCCGAGGCCCTCCGGTACCGCGGGGGCACCGCCGGGCCGGCTGCGGTGTCCGAAAGCGTGTGACGCGGCGGGCCCGGGGGAGGGCCACGACGGCGGGGACCCCCGGCACGTCGAATCCGCCGCCGATGCGCTGCGTCCGACGAGGCAGGGCGTCCGCAGATTGTCACCCCCTGCCGACGGGGTGACGGACCGCGACACCGCCGCCCCCGAAGGAGGCACCAGGACCCCATGAAATGGCCCGTTTCGCTCCGCCGGGCGCGGGAGCGGATCTCGGCACGCTTCGTGCTCTCCCGTTCCCCGGGAGGTGCTGCGGTGCGGCCCGAGAGCGGCGGCGAACCCACCCCCATCCGGTCCGAGCCGTCCGGGACCCCGCCGGGAGCCGTGCTCGAGACCACCCTCCTCGAGCTGGTCGGCGTCCTCTGCGCGGTGACCCGAAGCGACGCCGAGGTGGTCGCCACCGTGATCGAGCTGGTCCGGGCCGGCCGCGTCCGACTGATCGGCAATTTCCGGGGCCGCGAGGCGGAGCTCGCCGCCGCCCTCGAACCCGTGGCCGCCCGGCAGCGCACCCCCGCCTGAGGCCGGCCCTCCTCCGAGGCCGGCCCGATTGACCGGCGCGCCCGCGCTGGTCAACCTTCGGCCGGGGGGACGCCCTTCGATGGCCAGAAAGACGACGGGCGGCGCCCGGCTGGGCGCCGCGGAGCTCGCCCGCCGGCAGCGCGACATCTCGGTCTCGGAGTTCTTCGCCAAGAACCGGCACCTGCTCGGCTTCGACAACCCGGCCAAGGCGCTGTTGACCACCGTGAAGGAGGGGGTGGACAACGCCCTCGATGCCTGCGAAGAGGCGGGGATCCTTCCCGAGATCCGCGTGGAGATCCGCCAGCTCGACGAGACCCGCTTTCGCGTCGCCGTCGAGGACAACGGCCCCGGCATCGTGCGCGCCCAGGTCCCCAAGATCTTCGGCCGGCTGCTCTACGGGTCGAAGTTCCACCGCCTCCGCCAGAGCCGGGGACAGCAGGGGATCGGGATCAGCGCGGCGGGGATGTACGGGCTTCTGACCACCGGCAAGCCCGTCGTGATCACCACGCGGACGGGCCCCCGCAAGCCCGCCCACCAGATGGAGCTGGTCATCGACACCCGGCGCAACGAACCGCGCGTTCGGCGCGACGAGCGCGTCGACTGGCCGGTGGCGCACGGGACCCGGGTGGAGATCGAGCTCGAGGGAAACTACCGCGGGGGCCAGCACTCCGTGGACGCCTACATCCGCCAGATCTCCCTGGCCAACCCCCACGCCCAGCTCACCTACGTTCCGCCGCGGGCGGAGGAGCACGGTTCCGAGCACGTCTTTCCCCGGGTGACCGAGGAGCTCCCCCGGGCCACGGCCGAGATCAAGCCGCATCCCTACGGGGTCGAGCTCGGTGTGCTCATGCAGATGTTCCGCGATACGCGGGCCCGCAACCTGCGCGGCTGCCTCACCGGGGACTTCTCGCGCGTCTCCGCCCGCATCGCCGAGGAGATCTGCAAGCGCGCCCGGGTGGCACCGAGCCGACGTCCCTCGGAGATCACGCGCGAGGAGGCCGAGCGCATCCACCGGGCCATCGGCGAGACGCGGATCATGGGGCCGCCCACCGACTGCATCGCGCCCATCGGGGAGGCGCTGATCGACCGCGCGCTCCGGGCGGAGGTGGAGGCGGACTTCTACGCCGCGGTGACGCGCCGACCGGCGGTGTACCGCGGCAACCCCTTCCTGATCGAGGTCGGGCTCGCCTACGGCGGCCGCTTGCCGGCCGAGGAGCCCATCACCCTCTACCGCTACGCCAACCGGGTGCCACTCCAGTACCAGCAGGGGGCCTGCGCCATCACGCGGGCTGTGACCAGCACGGACTGGCGCAAGTACCAGCTCCAGCAGCCCCGGGGTGCGCTGCCGGTGGGGCCGATGCTGCTCATGGTCCACATCGCCAGCGTGTGGGTGCCCTTCACCTCCGAGAGCAAGGAGGCGATCGCGCACTATCCCGAGATCGTGAAGGAGGTCCGCCTCGGCCTGATGGAATGCGGCCGAAAGGTGGCCGCCCACATCCGCCGCCGACGGCGCGAGGCAGACGAGGCCAAGAAGCGGGCCTACATCGAGAAGTACATTCCGCAGCTCGCCATCGGGCTGCAGCAGATCCTCGAACTCGACGACGGGGAGCGCGACCGGGTGGCGGCGACCCTCGCCGAGGTGCTCGAGCGAAGCCGGAGGAACTGAGGTGGCCGCTCGCAGACAGCGTGGCGCGGACGGGGACCGGACGGGGCGCCGGGCCCGGGGGGCCGGCCCCTCCGGGACGGCGCGGGAAGGCGGGGGCGGGCGACGCCAGCAGCCCTCCCGAAGCGGCACCGAGGACGGCAGCCGGTCGGCCGCTCCCCCTGCCGCCGGCGCGCGGTCCCGGAGGGCCACGGGGGCGCGCCGCAAGCGGGGCTCCGCGCCCCGCAGTGAGGAGGAGCTCCGCAAGCGCAACGACGCCCTCGACGACCTCACGCTCAAGCTCATCCGCGACGCCGCGGAGGGGGTGCACCGTTCCATCCTCCGGCATCGCCGGCCCGACATGGCCTTTCCCGTCCGCTCGCTCCGCAACGTGAGCTACTCGCCCCGGACCGGCTACTTCGAGATCGGCCGCCAGAAGAAGGTGCGCACGCTGAGCGTCAACACGGTCAAGGGCTTCGCCCAGACGCTCCGCATGATGGGGCTGTCGAAGGAGCTCGTGCAGACCCGCGATTTCGCCACCAAACGGGATGCCTACTACCAGAGCAAGAACTGGGGCGATGCCCGATTCGAGGAGCAGAGCGAGTCGGACGCGGTGATGGACGACATCGAGGCGCTCTTCTCGGTCCGTGGCGTCTCCCGCGAACAGCTCCGCTTCGTGCCCGACGAGCACGGCGGGGCCGTGAGCGGCCCCCTCGTGGTCCTCGATCCCGATCTCGAGACGGGCGAGGTGATCCGCATCGACTGCACGCGTTTCGGATCCGGGGCCTACTCCATTCCCTCCACCGTGGAGCACCTCTCCTTCGAGACCACGGCGGACTTCGTGCTGGTGATCGAGACCGGCGGCATGTTCCAGCGGCTGCAGAGCCACCGCTTCTGGGAGACCGCGAACTGCATTCTCGTCTCCATGGCGGGGGTGCCCACCCGGGCCACGCGGCGATTCGTCCGCAAGCTCCACGACGAGTGCGGACTTCCCGTCTACGCCTTCGTCGACTGCGATCCCTACGGGATCTCCAACATCTACCGGACCCTCAAGGTCGGCTCGGGGAATGCGGCCCATCTCTCGCAATTCTTCTGCGTGCCGGGCGCGCGCTTCCTCGGGGTGACCCCCCAGGACATCGAGGACTACGACCTGCCCACCCATCCCCTGCAGGAGGTGGACATCAAGCGCGCGCGCGACGCCCTCAAGAACGATCCCTTCTTCAAGAGCCAGAAGGCCTGGCAGGCGGCGCTCTCGAAGCTCCTGCGCATGGGGGTGCGTGCCGAACAGCAGGCGCTGGCCAAGTGGGGCCTCAACTACGTGATGGAGGAGTACCTTCCGGCGAAGCTGGCCCACCCCGAGCGTTTTCTCCCCTGAACCGCCGCGGCCCCCTCGGCCGCGCGGGGGCGGAGGCTGCGACGCGGTTGCGCTAGGAACGGGAGCGGGGCTGGACGGGGTGGAGGCCGTCGATGAGGGGAATCGTGCTGGCGGGGGGCTGTGGAACCCGCCTCGACCCGGTCACGCGGGTGGTGAGCAAGCAGCTCCTGCCCGTGCACGACAAGCCGATGGTGTACTATCCCCTCTCCACCCTGATGCTGGCGGGAATCCGCGAGATCCTGCTCATCTCGACGCCCCGGGATCTGCCTGCCTACCGGGCGCTGCTCGGCGACGGCCGAAGCCTCGGTCTCCGGCTCCACTACGCCGAGCAGCCGCGGCCCGAGGGCATCGCCCAGGCGCTGCTCATCGGCCGCGAGTTCATCGGGGACGGCCGGGTGGCGCTGATCCTCGGGGACAACGTCTTCTACGGGCACGGCCTTCCCGAGGTACTCGCCCGGGCGGCCCGCCGGTCCGCCGGGGCCACCATCTTCGCCTACACGGTGCGGGACCCGGAACGATACGGGGTGGTCCGCCTCGACGACCGCGGGCGGGTGGCGGAGCTGCTCGAGAAGCCCTCCCCACCGCCCTCGAGCCTCGCGGTCACGGGGCTCTACTTCTACGACGCCCGGGCGGTGGAGATCGCCGAAGGGCTCACCCCTTCGGCCCGCGGCGAGCTCGAGATCACGGACCTCAACCGGAGCTACCTCGAGCGGGGCGAGCTCCACGTGGAGCTGCTCGGGCGCGGCATCGCCTGGCTCGACACCGGAACCCACGAGGCCCTGCTGCAGGCGTCGCTTTTCATCCACACGATCCAGGAGCGGCAGGGGCTCAAGGTCGCCTGTCTCGAGGAGATCGCCTACCGGATGGGCTTCGTCTCCCGGGACGAGCTGCGGCGACTCGCCGCGGCGCAGCAGAACGCCGAGCTCGCGGCCTACCTCGAACGGGTGGCCGAGGAGCCCCCGGGGATGGCCCGCCCGAGGCCGGCATGAGGGTGCACCCGATGGAGCTCCCCGGCGTGCTCCTGGTGGAGCCGCACGTCCACCGCGATGCGCGGGGCTTCTTCCTCGAGACCTGGCACCAGGAGCGCTACCGGAGCCTCGGGATCGGCGAGTCCTTCGTGCAGGACAACCACTCCTGCTCCGCGGCCGGCGTGGTCCGCGGGCTCCACGCGCAGGTGCAACGCCCCCAGGCCAAGCTGGTGCGCTGCGCCAGCGGCCGGATCTTCGACGTCTGCGTCGACATCCGCCGGGGCTCGCCGACCTTCGGGCACCACGTCGCCGTCTGGCTCGACGGCGACTCGCACCGGCAGCTCTTCGTGCCGGTGGGCTTCGCGCACGGATTCTGTGCCGTGGAGGGCCCGGCCCACGTCGAGTACAAGTGCAGCGCCCCCTACGACCCGGACGACGAGATCACCATTGCCTGGGACGACCCGGACCTGGCCATCCCTTG
>JALSIO010000076.1 GCA_026989995.1 Myxococcales bacterium | reverse complement strand
GAAAAGTCGACGGACTTCGACCACGAATGGACCGGCCCGGCACCCGGGCGGGAGTACGGACGCGAAGGCCGGGGGGGCACCCCGACCGCCCCCGGCGCAGCCCGCATGCTTCGGCGATGATGGCCCCACCCGCCGCGCTCCGGCGGTTCCCGGCCTCGCGCCGGGGAGGAGGACGCTCTTGGAACGCCTGACGACGCTCACCTACGAAGTCACCGGGCGCATCGCCCGCATCACGCTCGATCGCCCCGAACGGGGCAACGGCATCACGCCGGAGATGCCCGTCGAGCTGGCGGCCTGTGTCGAGCGCGCCGACCTCGACCCGGCCGTGCACGTGATCGCCCTCTCGGGCAACGGCACCGGCTTCTGCGGCGGCTACGACCTCGTCCAGAGTGCCGAGCGGCTGCGCCGGGGCCCACGGCCGGCGGGCGCCGACCCGGACCCGGGAGCCGAGGCCGGGAGCACCGCAGCCGCACCGTACCGATGGCCGCTGCGCCCCGAGGGCTCCCCCCTCGACCCGCGGGTGGTGGCTCGCAACCACGATCCCGAGGAGATCTGGGATCCGATGCTCGACTACCAGATGATGGCGAGGAACGTCCGCGGCTTCATGAGCCTGTTCCACGCCCAGAAGCCGGTGGTGTGCAAGGTCCACGGCTTCTGCGTCGCCGGCGGCACCGACATGGCGCTCCTCTCCGACCTCCTCGTGATCGCGGACGATGCCAAGATCGGCTATCCGCCCGCCCGCGTGTGGGGGTCGCCCACGACCGCGGTGTGGGCCTTCCGGGTGGGCGCCGAGCGGGCCAAGCGGCTGCTTTTCACGGGAGACTGCCTGTCCGGACGGGAGGCCGTGGCGTGGGGGCTCGCGGTCGAATCCGCTCCTCCGGAGCGTCTCGACGAGCGCTTCGAGAACCTGCTGGCGCGGATCGCCCGGGTTCCGGTGAACCAGCTCATCATGATGAAGCTGCTCGTCAACCAGACCCTCCTGTCTGCGGGGCTTCCGGGAGTCCAGGTTCTCGGAACGGTCTTCGACGGGATCGCGCGGCACACCCGGGAGGGGTACACCTTCCAGCGGCGCGCGGCCGAGGTGGGCTTTCGCGAGGCGGTGCGCGAGCGCGACGAGCCCTTCGGCGACTTCGGCCGTTCCGCTTTCAAGGGGTGAGGATGGAGGGGAGTGGCCGGGGCTACGGCCGCGAGCGGTGGACGATGATGCCGCCGGAGCTCTGCACGGCGTCCCGCACCTCGAGGGGGCCGAGAGCGCCGTCGGGTCGCCTCGAGGGGGGCGTGGTGGCCTGGCGCAGCACCCCGTCGGGATCCGGTGGCGGCAGGGACGCGGCTGCGTCGCGGGCCAGCTCCGCGTCGGAGACCGGGCTTCCGGGGATCAGGGTCCGGAGCAGCTCCGCCGCGGGATCCGCCCCGCGGACCGGTCCCGGGGTCGGGCCGGGTCGAAGCGGGGGGCGGGTCGCCGCCAGGCCGGGGATGGCCGCCACGAGCTCGGTGTCGCCGGGTCGGGGCACGGCGTGGGGCGCGTCCGGCCCGGCGGCTCCGCCCTCGGGGTGCGGGATCGGCTGCGAGCCCGCCTCCGACGTCATGCCGAGGGCGGCCGCGAAGAGCAGGGCCCGGGACACCGACCCGATGCCTGCCGCCCGGGGACCCCTGCCCCGAGCGGCAGTGAGCTGCCGCCGGTCCGGCCCGCGCGGAAGGCCGGTCCGGGGGGGAAATTGGCGCGGCCGCGGGAAGGCAGACGAAAGCACCCGGGGCTCCTTCCCCCACCCCCCGGCTCGGACGCACCGCTTCGAGGGGATTCTCTCACAGCCGGACCGCGGTGGAAAGCGCGCGGCCGAGCGGCCCACGCGTCGGGCCGGCCGCCGCGGGCGGGGGGCGTGGGCTGTATGAGCACCGACGGCAGCTTCGACGCAGCGGTCGTGGGATCGGGTCCGAACGGCCTCTGCGCCGCCCTCGAGCTGGCCCGCGCCGGCCGCAAGGTGGTCGTCTTCGAGGCCCACCGGACTCCGGGTGGTGGCGCGCGGACCGAGGAGATCTCGCTGCCGGGCTTCCGGCACGATCTCTGCTCGTCCATCCACCCGCTGGCCGTGGCCTCTCCAGTCCTCCGCTCGTTCGGCCTGGAGCGCGAGGGACTGCGCTTCCGACATCCGGAGCTCCCGCTGGCGCATCCGTTTCCGGACGGTCCGGCGGCGGTGCTCGACCGCTCCGCGGGGGCGACCGCCCGGGGCCTCGGGATCGACCACGGGCGCTGGCGGCGCCTCGTGGGTGGATTCGCGGCGCGTTTCGACGAGGTGGTGCGCGAGGTGCTGGCCCCGCCGCACCTGCCCCGCTCGCCCCGGGTGCTGGTGGCGTTCGGCGTCTTCGGGATCCAGAGCGCGGCCGGGCTGGCGCGCCGCGCGTTTCGGGGTGAGGCCGCCCGCGGGCTTCTCGCCGGACTCTGTGCCCACGGCATGGTGCCACTCGAGTGGGCCGGATCCGCGGCCATCGGTCTCGTGCTGGCCGCCGCGGGCCACGCGGTCGGGTGGCCCGCCCCCGAAGGCGGCGCGGGCGCGCTGACCGCGGCCCTCTTGCGGAGGCTCCGGGCTCTCGGCGGCGAGGTGTTCACCGATCGGCGGATCCGGGATCTGGCCGAGCTGCCGGCCCGCGGCCCCCTGCTCTTCGATGTGCCGCCGGCCGAACTCCTGCGCGTGGCGCGGGATGCGGTGCCGCCGCGCATCCGCCGGAGCCTCTCGCGGTTCCGGCACGGTCCCGGGGTCTTCAAGGTGGACTGGGCGCTCGCGGCGCCCATCCCCTGGCGGGACGAGCGCTGCCGCCGTGCCGGAACGGTGCACGTCGGGGGCAGGCTCGGGGAGATCGCCGCCGCCGAGCGGGCACCCTTCGCGGGGCGGGTGGCGGCGGCGCCCTTCCTGCTCGTCACCCAGCCGAGCCTCTTCGACCCGCACCGCGCCCCGCCCGGCCGCCACACGGCCTGGGCCACCTGCCACGTTCCGCCGGGCTGGCGGGGCGACCTCACCGGGGCCATCGAGGCCCGCATCGAGGCCTTCGCACCGGGTTTCCGGGACTGCATCCTGGCGCGGGTCTCCCGGGGGCCCGCGGATCTGGAGCGCGAGAATCCCTCCCTGGTCGGCGGCGACATCGGCGGGGGGGTCAACGATCTCCGCCAGCTCCTCTTCCGTCCGCGGGCCGCTCTCGACCCCTACCGGATCCCAGGCACGCGGCTCTTCCTGTGCTCCGCCTCCACGCCGCCCGGAGCCGGCGTGCACGGGCTCTGTGGTGGCTTCGCGGCGCGCTCCGCGCTGCGGGCGTTTCCGGACTGACTCGGGCCGGCGATTGACGCGTGGCGGGGCGCGGCCCACTCTCGCGGGATGGACTCGATCTGGGACTCGCGCGTCCTGTCGCCGGAGGCGGTGCGCCTCGACGGGCGGGTCGCCCTGGTGACCGGCGCGGCCCGCGGGATCGGCGCGGCGACGGCCCGGGCCCTCGCCCGCTTCGGGGCGGACCTCGGCCTCTGCGACCGCGAGGAGGAGGGGCTTCGCGCGGTCGTCCGGGACGCAGAATCCCTGGGTGCCCGCGTGGTGGCGGGCTGCTTCGACGCGCGGCAGGGAGAGCGGGTCGAGGACTTCGTCGCGGCCGTGGAGGAGGCTCTCGGGTCCATCGACGTCCTCGTGAACAACGCCGCGGGAACCTTCGCGGCGCCCTTCCTCGACGTGGGGGAACGCGGCGAGGAGGCCCTGATCCGCGAGAACTTCGGCACCGTGACCCGCTTCGTGCGCGCCGTGGTCCCGCGGATGCACCGGGGTGGCGCCCTGGTGCACGTGACCTCCGTCGAGGCCCACCGGGCCGCTCCGGGCTACGCGATCTATGCGGCCATGAAGGCGGCGGTGGAGAACCTGAGCCGCAGCCTCGCCCTCGAGCTCGCGCCCCGGCGCATCCGGAGCAACTGCGTGGCGCCCGACATGATCCCCACGCCCGGGGCTCCGCTGCCCCCGGACGGTCTCTCCCCCGGTGGCTGGGCGCTCACGCCCTGGCCGGAGCGCGGGGCACCCGAGGACGTGGCGGCGGCCGTGGTCTTCCTGGCCGGCGACCTCGCGCGCTTCGTCACGGGGGCGAGCCTCGCGGTGGATGGCGGCACCTCGGCCGCGGGCGGCTGGAAGCGGATGCCGGGCGGGGCCTACGAGCTCTAGGGGCCGGTTCCGTTCGGCGCGGGGATCTCGAAGTCGAGCACCCGGACCCGGAACTCCCGGGGGGCGAGAAAGCCGGTCTCGACCCGCCGCGTCGCCCCGTGGCCGATGCCCACGGCAAAGGCGCGAACCACCGGCTCGACCCCGGGGCAGGCCTCCGGATAGTCCACCCCGATGCGGTACACGCCCGGTGGTGCGGCCGGAAAGCGCGCCTCCTCGAGCGGGTCCCCGTCGGAGTCGCAGCGGTGGTCGGAGAGCAGGAACCCGCCGATGGCCGAGGGGGTGTGGGCGTAGTACACGGTCTCGCGTCTCGGCCCGGTCACGTAGAGGTCGAGGTCCACCCCGGGCTCGAAGGCGAGCACCACCCGCAGGGCATCCGGGCCCGCGCCGGGGGCGGGGGCGCGCAGCTGCGCCTCGACCCGCTCGCGAAGGCGCAGCGCGGCGTCGCGTGCGGCCTCGGGCGGGCGGGCCGGATCCGGGGGGCTCGCGCAGCCGAAGGGGACGCTGGCGGCGGCGAGCAGGGCGGCGGCGGCGGTGCGGCGAGACCCCGCGCATCCCCGGCGGCTCGAGCGGAGCACGCGCTGCCCGCCGCGGTCCGGAGTCGCCGTGCGGCGGCTCACCCGGCTCTCACAGGGGCTCGGGCGCCTCGAAGACACCGCCCTGGTGCTCCGACCAGGTCGAGAGGATCGCGGCTTTGGGAAGCCCGAGGCGGCGCAGGGCGCCGGCGACCGGGTGGTCCCCGAGCTCGAGCTCCACGCCCTCGCCGCCGGGGCTGATGGCGGTGCCGCGGCTGGTCATGGTGCTGCGGGTCACGTGCGGCCTGCCCCCGATCAGGGTGTAGCCGAGCTGCGGCAGCGGCTCTGCGGGCTCGTCCGTGTGGCGTCGCGGAACGGTGAGGGTGAAGACGTGGCGGCCGTCCATCTCGAGGCGGCAGCGGACGCGGTCGTCGGTGTACTCGAAATCGATGCGCTCGACGGTCTTCGGAAAGCCCCAGATCCGCTCGCCGGCCTCGCGGGTGAACTCCTGGTCCACGGGGAGCTTCCAGATGTAGGTGCCGGCCGTCTCCGGACCGCCGCCTTTGGGCGTGACGAAGAAGACGATCCCCACTTCGTGGTAGTCGCCGAGGTCGTTGTCCCGGTAGTCGACGACGACGAGCGCGAGCTGGGTGAGCCCGGGAGCCGCCTCGATCACCTGGAAGGCGTCGCCCGGAAGGAGCTCCTGCGCCTCCTCCGCGGGAACGAGGAACATCGCGGTCCCGGCCGAGCTGTCGCGAACCTCGACCGGCATGGTGACGATCTGCCCGGCGATCTCGTAGCTGCGGGCGACGGCGGTTTCCGAAGCCTGGGTCATCCTGCGCTCCTCCCTCGACGGCTCCCCGATGCTAGCCAGGGGCGGCGGGCCGCGCATGGCGGCGCGCTAGACTCGCCGCCCGACTGCAGACCGTCCCGTCGCGGCCCGGGGGGTGGAGAGCGCCCGGTCGCGCCCCGGGCGGTGCGGCCCGCTGGCTTGAAACCGGCGGCGGGGCTGCTGGTGACCGGTCGGTGGCGATCGGTGCGGGCTGACCGATCGCGCGCGACCGGCCCGGCGCGACCGGCCCGGCGCGACCGGTCGGGAGCGGCCGGAGAAGGGG
>JALSIO010000075.1 GCA_026989995.1 Myxococcales bacterium | reverse complement strand
CGCTGCTCGACCTCTTCGGAAGCCCGGAGGACCCGCACCTCGGGCTCTACGGCGCCTTCGGCTACGACCTGGTGTTCCAGTTCGAGCCCTTCGACCGGCGCCTGCCGCGCGAGGCGGACCAGCGCGACCTCGTGCTCTACCTCCCGGACCGCCTCCTCGTGGTCGACCACCAGCGGGGAGCCGGCGCGCTCTTCGACTACGAATTCGCGGCGGGCGGGCGAAGCACCCGCGGTCTCGACCGCGAGGGGGTGTCGACGCCCTACCGGGGCTGCCGCGACGTGGAGCCCGGGTCCGATCA
The DNA here is from genome assembly GCA_026989995.1 of Myxococcales bacterium. Lineage (GTDB taxonomy): Bacteria > Myxococcota_A > UBA9160 > UBA9160 > JALSIO01 > JALSIO01. Next base: position 5,526 of record JALSIO010000075.1, on the reverse strand, counting down.
CGCCCCCGGCGAGTACGCCGAGATCGTCCGCGTGGCCCGCGAAGCCTTCCGCCGCGGCGACCTCTTCGAAGTGGTTCCGGGCCAGACCTTCACCGAGCCCTGTCCGGAGCCGCCCTCCGAGCTCTTCCGGCGGCTGCGGGAGCGCAATCCATCCCCCTACGGCTTCCTCATCCACCTCGGAGCCGGGGAATACCTCGTGGGGGCCTCTCCCGAGATGTACGTCCGGGTGGAGGGGCGGCGGGTCGAGACCTGCCCCATCTCGGGAACCATCGCCCGCGGCGCCGACCCCATCGAGGACGCCGAGCAGATCCGGAGACTCCTCTCCTCGGAGAAGGACGAGTCGGAGCTCACCATGTGCACCGACGTGGATCGCAACGACAAGAGCCGGATCTGCGTGCCCGGCAGCGTGCGCGTCCTCGCCCGTCGCCAGATCGAGATCTACTCCCGCCTCATCCACACCGTCGACCACGTGGAGGGACAGCTCCGGGAGGGATTCGACGCGCTCGACGCCTTCCTCACCCACGCCTGGGCGGTGACCGTCACCGGAGCGCCCAAGCGCTGGGCCATGCGCTTTCTCGAGGAGCACGAGAAATCCCCGCGCCGGTGGTACGGAGGCGCGGTGGGCACCCTGGGCTTCGACGGGAGCGCCAACACCGGGCTCACCCTGCGGACGATCCGGATCTCCGGCGGCGTCGCCGAGGTGCGGGTGGGCGCCACCCTGCTCTACGACTCGGACCCGGATGCCGAGGAGGCGGAGACGCGGCTCAAGGCCGCCGCCTTCCTCGACGCCCTGCGGCGCCCGCGCAGCCGGCGGCCGGAGGCGCGGGAGCCCCAGTCGCGACCGGGCACGGGCCGGCGGGTGCTGCTCGTGGACAACGAGGACTCCTTCGTCCACACGCTCGCCGACTACTTCCGGCAGACCGGGGCGGAGGTCCACACCCTGCGGGTGGGCTTCGCCGCGGACACGCTCGACGAGCTCGATCCCGACCTGGTGGTGATCTCCCCGGGCCCCGGCCGTCCCTCGGATTTCGGGCTCTCCGGGCTCCTCGACGAAGTCCTCGCGCGGGAGCTCCCCGTCTTCGGCGTCTGCCTCGGCCTCCAGGCGATCGCGGAACACTTCGGGGGGAAGCTCGGCACCCTCCCCGAGCCGGTGCACGGCAAGGCCAGCCGGATCCGGGTCCTCGGGGGCCGCCTCTTCCGGGGCTTTCCGGAGGAGTTCCAGGCCGGGCGCTACCACTCGCTGTTCGCCGAGCGGGAGAGCCTGCCCGCGGAGCTCCAGGTGACCGCCGAGAGCGACGACGGCGTGGTGATGGCCCTCGAGCACACCTCGCTCCCGCTCGCGGCGGTGCAGTTCCACCCCGAGTCCATCCTGACCCTCCAGGACGAGCTCGGGCATCGGTTGATCCGAAGCGTCGTCGGCGTCCTGGCGCGCGCCGCGGCACCGGCGGGCGCTCAGCCGCCGGCTGCGCCGCTCCGTCGGCCGAAGGGGAAATAGACCCTCCGCGCCGGAACGGTCCAGAATCGGTCGTCGGGCACGCGAAAGGGATCCTCCTCGGCCGGGTCGGGCAGCCACGCGGTCAGGACCCCGTCTCGATCGCGCCCGTGGTGGACGAGACCCGTGTCGAGTCCGCGGATGCCCGCCGCCACGTGGAGCCCCCGCCGCGCAAAGTGCCCGAAGACCACGCCGTGGGGCTGCCCAGCCGCCGCGAAGTGGTGGTCCCAGGCGTCCTCGGACCGCTCCGGCGGGCTCGGGCTCGGGCGCCCGTCGGCCCGGATGCTGCGGCAGGTGGTCAGGAACTCCAGGAGCTGGCGGTCGGGGTCCGGGCCTCGGCCCGCCAGGAGCCGCCGGGCCTCCGCCCGGTCGAGGTGGCCGAGTCGGGCCTCGATCCGTCGGGCCGCCCGTCGCAGCGTGCCGAGTCCCAAGGTCGGCGGCACCGCGGCGTGGACCAGGGCAAAGGGCCTCCGCCCCAGGACCCCGGTGTGGACCAGCGGAAGGCGGCGGAGCCACTCGATCCAATCGTCGCGATCGGGGGCACCGAGCACGTCGTCCAGGGTGTCACTCGGCTCTGCACGGCCCACCCCGAGGCGGAGGGCGATCAGGTGGAGCTCGTGGTTGCCGAGGACCACCACGGCCCGGCCCTCGCGGTGGAGCCCGCGCACCATCCGCAGCACGGAGAGGTTGTCCGGACCGCGGTTGACGAGGTCGCCCACCGAGTAGAGGACGAAGCCATCGCCGAATCGCGCGCGGGCGCGCGCGAGAAGCTCGGCGAGCTCCTCGGCGCAGCCCTGCACGTCCCCCACGAAGATCGGCTGCACCGGCGGCAGGCTAGCAACGCCCCGGCTCGGGAGGGCCACACCGGGCCCGGGGGTGGCCGTTCCCGCGGGGCGAAGGCCGGGACGGACCGACCGGCCCCTCCGCTAGACTCGGCGGGCCGCACCGGGACCTGCGACGGAGGCACCTTGGGCCGCCGGATCATCCTCTGCGACGGAGCGGAGCTCGCTCGGCTCTGGTCCCGGATCGGGGCCGGAGAGAACGAAGAGCTCGTCTGGATTCCGCGGGAGGAGGAGCAGCGGGCGCGCCCGCCCGGGTTCCGGATCCTCCAGGGCGGGCTCCAGGCCGAGGCCGTGGCCCGCCTCGAGCCCCGCGAGGGGGACGGCTTCGCCATCGTCTCCGAGGAGCTCGCCTTCGTGCGCGCGGCGATTCCCGCCATCTCGAAGGCGGCGCCCGAGGCACCCATCCTGGTCCTGTCGGACCGCATCCGGAAGGAGGACCTCCCGGAGCACTCCTGCCTGCGCCTGACCGGCCTGCGGACCCTGATCCGGGACGACGTCAACGAGGAGTTCGACCACCTGTGGAACCTGCGCCGGGTGGTGGAGCTCCGGGCCCTGCTCGGCCCGCGGAGCCGGATCGGCATCCTCCTCCAGCCGGATCCGGATCCCGACGGCATCGCCTGCGGCTACGCGCTGCGGGCCCTTCTCGGGCGGAAGGCGTCGACGGCGCCGCTCGTCTCCTTCGGAGAGGTGAAGCGACCGGAGAACCTCGCCATGGTCGAGGCGCTCGGCATCCGGGTGCGCACCGTCACCCCGCCGGAGCTCGACGAATTCGACGGAATCGCCCTCGTCGACGTACAGCCCAACGTCTTCGGCGAAGAGCCGCCGGCCCGGCTGCGCTCGGTGGACGTGGTGATCGACCACCACCCGCCGAGGCCGGGCTACGACGCCGTGATGCGCGACATCCGAGTCTCCTACGGCGCCACGGCGACCATCCTGATCGAGTACCTGCAGGCGGCCGGGGTGGAGGTGGGCCCGAAGCTCGCCACGGCACTGCTCTACGGCATCAAGACCGACACACAGCTCCTCGGACGCGACGCGAGCCCGAAGGACGTGGCCGCCTTCGCCTTCGTGCACGCCCACCACAGCCCCGCCCTGCTGCGTCGCATCGAGCGCCCGGCCCTTCCGGTCGACGCGCTGCGGGCCCTCGGCCGCGCGCTCTCCCGCACGGAGGTGATGGACGCGCTCCACATCCTGGTGCTCGGCCGGGTCCGGGAGGACGTGATCCCGCAGGTCGCGGACCTCGCACTGCAGGCCGAGGGTGCCGAGTGGGCGATCGCCGCAGGCATCGTGGGCCGGGACCTCGTCTTCTCCGTGCGCAACGTGGGCCACGTGCGAGCGGCCGGCGGGGTCGTGCGCGCCGTCGTGGAGGGGCTCGGGGTGGGCGGGGGACACCGCTCCATGGCCAAGGGCATCATCCCGCTGCAGTCCTTCCGCGAGGTCTACGGGGGTGCCGACCGCCAGCGGATCCGCGCGGCCCTCCACGACGCCTTCGTGAAGGCGATCCGGGGCGAGGAGATCCGCCGGGAGGAGCCGCTCTCGTGAGCCGCCCGCGCCGGCTCTCGGACGAGGAGATCCGGGCCGACCTCGCCCGGCTGCCGGCATGGGAGCACCGCGAGGGCCGACTCCGCCGGGAGCTCCGCTTCCGCGATTTCGTCGAGGCCTTCGGCTTCATGAGCCGGGTCGCGCTGCTCGCGGAGCGCGCCAACCACCACCCCGATTGGTCCAACGTCTACAACCGGGTGGTGATCGAGCTCTCGACCCACGACGCCGGGGGCATCACCGAGCGCGATCTCGTCCTCGCCCGGGAGATCGAGGCCCTGCTCGGAAGCTAGCCGCCTCCGGATCGGCCACCACGACGGTGCGACGGCGCGGGACGCGGCTCGCCGGGAGCGCCGGGTCGTCGCGGAGCAGGCGCTCGAGCGCGGGCGCCTTCGCGGCACCGACCACCAGGAAGACGACGCGGGCGCTCTCCGCCACGGCCCGGGGGGTCAGTGTGATCCGAATCCGGCCGCGGTACGGCCCGACCACCGCCACGCGACGTGCGCCCTCGCCCACCTCCGCGAGAACCGGGTCGCCTGGAGGCCAGGAGGCGGTGTGGCCGTCGGCGCCGAGCCCGAGGTGCACCGCATCGAATCCGCGCGGCACCTCGCGCAGAAGGAGGGCTTCGTAGGCGGCGGCCGCCTGCTCCGGTGCGCGGCCGTCGAGGGGGATGGGCCGCAATGCCCCGAGGGCTCCCGGCGCGCCGTCCCGCGCCGACTCCTCGAGCAGCGTCCGGTTGCGCTCGCGGGAGCCGGCCGGAGCCACCCGTTCGTCGACCTGGAACACGCGGATGCGGTCCCAGGCCAGGGGTCTCCCGAAGAGTTCCCGCAGCATCGGGCCCGGCGTGTGCCCGCCGCTTAGCGCGACCGCGGCGGCCGCGTGTGCCCGAAGCCCACGACGAAGCGCCGTTTCGATGCGCTCCGCGGCGCGCCGCGCGGCATCCGCGGCATCGGCGGCCACCAGGAGCTTCACCGGCCGGGCTCGCAGGATCGCCACCCGCCGTAGCGCTCCACGAGCCGGTCCGCCGCGGGCGGGCCCCAGCTCCCCCGCGGATAGAAGACGAGGGGAGGAGGATCCCGCAGCACCGGATCCACGATCTCCCAGGCCCGCTCGATGGCATCGAAGCGGGCGAAGAGCCGCCGGTCACCCTCGAGCGCGTCCCCGAGCAGGCGCTCGTAGGCTTCCGGCGCCTCCCCGAGCGCGCGGCGCCGGTCGACTTCGAGGCCCAGGGTGCGCGAGCGGAGCCCTTCTCCGGGCACCTTGGCCTCCACCAGAAGCCGGGTGGTCTCGTCCGGCTTGATCCGGTAGCGGAGCTGGTTCGCCGCCGGCGCGCCCGCCTCGATCAGCGGATGCGGGGCGCGTTCGAATTCGACCACGGCCTCGGTCACGGTAGTGGCGAGTCCCTTGCCCGCGCGCAGGAAGACGGGAACGCCAGCCCATCTCCACGACTCGAGGTCGAGGCGCAGCGCCGCGAAGGTCTCCGTCCCGGACTCCGGCCGGACCCCCGGCTCCTCCCGATAGCCGCCATACTGTCCCCGCACCACCCTGGAGCAGTCGAGGGGCTGCACCGAGCGGAGCAGCTTCACCACCTCGTCGTGGAGGGCGTCGGCATCCGTGGAGACCGGCGGTTCGAGGGTGAGCAGCGCCACGAGC
>JALSIO010000074.1 GCA_026989995.1 Myxococcales bacterium | reverse complement strand
GGTTCCCGTCGAGGTTCCGGCGGGGGAGGGGGGGGAGTCCGAATCGCTGGTCGTCCGGGTTCCGGCGCCGGCGCGGGTCCGGCTCGAGCTCTCACGAGTCGATCCGGAGTTTCGCACCCGGCTTCCGGCGCTGCTCGGCGACGGATTCGAGACGGGCTTCGATCCCCTGGCGGGGGTCGAGCTCCCCCGGGAGGAGGCCCGGGCGCCCTTGCGGGCGCGCCTGGCGGAGCTCCTGCCGGCCGTGGCCGAGCGGCCGGTCATCGACTTCGAGCTCCGACGCGGGGTCCGCTTCCACGACGGCGTGGAGCTCGACGCCGAGGACGTGCGCTTCACGTGGCAGGCGATCATGGATCCGAAGAACCTCTCGCCCCGGGTCTCGGATTTCGAGCCCATCCTCGACATCGAGATCGACGACCCCTACCACCTGCGGGTCGTCTACAAACGGCTCTTCTCGCCGGCCATCTACCCGTGGTCCTACATGGGCATCCTCCCGGCGCACCGGCTCGGCCGGGAGGAGCTCGAACGCGAGATGGACGAGCGCGGGCTCTCCGAACAGGCACGGGCCACCTTCGGCCTGCGGGACAGCCGATTCAACCGCCACCCCATCGGCTCCGGCCGATTCCGCTTCGCGGGCTGGGAACCCGACGAGGTGATCCACGTGGAGGCCAATCCGGACTACTTCGAGGGTCCGCCCGAGTTCCGCCACGTCTTCCTCCGGATCATCCCCGACCTCCTGACCCAGGAGTTCGAGTTCCGCAGCGGCGCCATCGATGCCTACGGTGCCCTCCCGTGGCAGGCGGCCCGCTACCGCGAGGACCCGCGCTTCCAGTACTTCTCGAGCATCGGCTTCGGCTACACCTACATCGGCTACAACCACCGGCGACAGCCCTTCGACGACCCGCGGGTGCGCCGGGCCCTCGGCATGGCCATCGATACCGACGCGATCATCCGCTACGTGCTCTACGGAGAAGGAGTTCGCATCACCGGGCCCTACGCCGTGAACACCCGCTGGTACGATCCGGAGGTGCCGCCGCTTCCCTACGATCCGGAGGGCGCCCTCCGCATCCTCCGCGAGCTCGGCTGGGAGCGCAACGAGGAGGGCTGGCTCGAGAAGGACGGTGAGGTCTTTCGCTTCACGCTCATCACGAATCACGGAAATCCCACCCGCAAGGCGATTCTCACCATCGTGCAGGATGCCTGGCGGCGCATCGGCATCGACTGCCGGACCCAGCTCTTCGAGTGGGCCGTGTTCCTGAAGGACTTCGTCAACAAGGGCGATTTCGACGCGCTGGTGCTCGGCTGGTCGATGGGCGTGGACCCCGACCTCTACCAGATCTGGCACTCGAGCCAGACGGGTCCCCAGCAGCTCAACTTCGTCGGCTACGTGAACCCGGAGGTGGACCGCCTCATCGAGGCGATTCGCGCGGAGTACGACGAGGCGGAGCAGGAGGAGCTGGCCCACCGGCTGCACCGGATCATCGCGAAGGACCAGCCCTACACCTTTCTCTTCGCACCCAAGAGCACCCTGGTCCTCGACCGCAAGATCGTGATCGTGGAACGCGACGAGCAGGGGCGGGAGGTCTACCGGAAACCGTACGCCACCAGGCGGGGCACCATGGGGGACTACTTCCACAAACTCCGCAAGCTGCCGCGGGCGCCGGTCTTCGACCGTGGGTAGCTTCATCCTGCGCAGCCTCGGGCAGCGCGCGCTGCTGCTCTTCTTCGTCTCGGTGATCGCTCACTCGGTGGTGCATCTGGCGCCCGGCGAGCCGAGCGAGGTGGATCCGAACAACCCCCGCATGAAGCCCGAGGACATCGCACGGATCCGGGCCGCCTTCCACCTCGACGACCCGCTCTACCTCCAGTACGCCTACTGGATCCGGGATCTGTTCACCGGCGAGCTCAAGACCTTCAAGGACAGCCAGCCGGTGCTCCCGAAGATCTGGCGCCGCTTCCTGATCTCGCTCCCGCTCTTCTTCACCACGACGCTGCTGGTCTGGGGGCTCTCCTTTCCCACCGGCATCCAGGCGGCGGTGCGCCGGGGCTCCCTCTACGACCGGGGCTCGACGGTGGTGGCCTATGCCCTGATCTCGATCCCCGGCTTCTTCCTCGCCTACCTGATCATCATGTGGGTGGTCGCCACCTTCGAGCTGCCGGTGATCGGCCGGCGCACCTTCGGCATGGAGGAGGCCAGTGCCCTCTACCGCACCATGGACGGGATCTGGCACCTGGTGATCCCCTCCCTCATGGGCGCCATCGGGGGAATCGCCGCCCTCTCCCGCTACGTGCGCTCGCAGATGCTGGAGGTGATCGGGCAGGACTTCGTGCGGACCGCGCGGGCCAAGGGCGTGCCCGAGGACGACGTGATCTACCGGCACGCGCTGCGCAATGCGCTGCTCCCCTTCGTCACCATGTTCGGCTTCCTGCTTCCCGGGCTGATCGGCGGCTCCGTGATCTTCGAGCAGATCTTCGCCTGGCCGGGCCTCGGCCGGCTCGGGTACGAGGCGATCCTGAACCGGGACTTCCCCGTGATCCTGACCCTCAACTTCATCGCGGCGGTGCTGACGCTGCTCGGGACGCTCGTCTCGGACGTCCTCTACGCGGTGGTCGACCCGCGGATCCGGTACGACTGATGGCGGCCCCGGGCGACCTCGGTGTCACCAGCGGGGTGGAACCGCCCCCGTCGACCTCGCTCGCCGGGGAGGTCTGGCGGCTGCTCCGCCGGGATCCGCTGGCGATGGCCGGACTCGGCGTCCTGGTGCTCCTGCTGCTCGCCGCCGTGCTCGGGAAGCTCACCACCGAGGTCGTCGTGGTCTTCGACCCGGCGGCCGTGCGGCTGCCCGACAAGCTGCTGCCGCCCCTCTCGCCGCCCTCGCCGCAGGTGGTGGCCGAGGGGCTGGCACCGGCAACCGGCCGCTACCTCTTCGGAACCGACGACCTGGGCCGGGACGTCTTCGCGCGGATGCTGCAGGGGGCGAGCGTCTCGCTTTCGATCGGCTTCGTCGCGGTGGGGATCTCGGTGGCCATCGGCATCCTGCTCGGTGGCCTGGCCGGCTTCTACGGGAACCTCCGCCTGGGGTTCATCACGGTCGATACCCTGGTGATGCGCTTCGTGGACGTGATGCTCTGCTTCCCCACCTTCTTCCTGATCCTCACGGTGGTCGCGCTTCTGCCGCCCTCGATCTACAACATCATGGTGGTGATCGGGCTCACGAGCTGGATGGGGACGGCGCGCTTCGTGCGCGCGGAATTCCTGGCCCTGCGGGAGCAGGACTTCGTGGTGGCCGCGAAGGCGCTCGGTCTTCCCGAGCGGCGCATCATCTTCCGCCACATGGTTCCCAATGCCGTGGCGCCCGTGCTCGTCTCCGCCACCATCGGCGTGGCCACGGCCATCCTCACGGAATCGGCCCTCTCCTTCCTCGGTTTCGGCGTCCAGCCCCCGGACGCCACCTGGGGGAACATCCTGGCGGACGGCAAGGGGTTCATCTTCGACGCTCCCTGGCTCTTCTTCGTGCCCGGAATCGCGATCTTCGCGGTGGTTCTCGCCTTCAACCTGGTTGGCGAGGGGCTCCGGGAGGCGCTCAACCCGCGGCTGCGGAGGCGGCCGTGAGCGGCGACGCCCTGCTCGCCATCGAGGGGCTCGAGGTCGGCTTCGAGACGGAGGCCGGTCCGGTCCCCGTGGTGCGGGGCGTGGACCTCCGGGTGGAGGCGGGCCGCACGCTCGCCCTGGTCGGCGAGTCGGGGTGCGGGAAATCGGTCACCGCGCTCTCGGTGCTCGGGCTCCTCGATCCCCCGGGCCGGGTTCGCGCAGGGCGCATCCTCTTTCGCGGGCGGGACCTCGTGCCGCTGCCGCAGGAGGAACTGCGGCGGGTCCGGGGACGGCACATCGCGATGGTCTTCCAGGAGCCCATGACCTCGCTCAATCCGGTGTTCCGGGTGGGGGACCAGATCGGGGAGGTGCTCCGCATCCACCTCGGGATGGACGCCAACGCGGCGCGTCGCGAGAGCGTCGCCCTCCTCGATCGCGTCGGGATTCCGTCGCCAGAGCGGCGGGTGGACAGCTATCCCCACGAGCTTTCGGGGGGGATGAAGCAGCGGGTGATGATCGCGATGGCGCTGGCGTGCAGGCCGGAGCTGCTCATCGCCGACGAGCCCACGACGGCGCTCGACGTCACCATCCAGGCCCAGATCCTGGCGCTCCTGCGCGAACTGCAGCAGGAGTTCGGCATGGCCGTCCTGCTCATCACCCACAATCTCGGTGTGGTGGCGCACACGGCCCAGGAGGTGGCGGTCATGTACGCGGGGCGGATCGTGGAGCGGAGTCCGGTGCGGGAGCTCTTCGAGGAGCCCGCGCACCCCTACACCCGGGCGTTGCTGCGCGCGCTGCCCGGCCGCACGCGCGGCCGCCTGGAGGCCATCCCCGGGACCGTTCCCCCGCCCCTCGAGGTGCCGCCGGGCTGCCCCTTCGCGGACCGCTGCCCGGAGGCGCTCCCCCGCTGTGGCGGGGAGGTTCCGCCCCGGGTGGTGGTGGGCGAGGCCCACGACGCGAGCTGCTGGCTGCACGCGCCGGGGGGTGGCTCGTGAGCAGGGGAGGCCCGGCGCATCCGCCGCTCCTCGAGGTGCGGGGCCTCTGCAAGCGATTTCCCCTCCGCAGCGGCCTCTTCGGCCGGGTGCGGGCCGAGGTCCACGCCGTCGAGGACCTCGGCTTCGAGCTGGCCCGCGGCGAGGTGCTGGCGCTCGTGGGCGAATCCGGATGCGGGAAGACGACCGCCGGGCGCACTCTGCTGCGGCTGATCGAGCCCACGGCCGGCGAGGTGCGTTTCGACGGGATCCCGGTCTTCGAGCTCTCGAGGGAGGAGCTCCGGCAGCTCCGGCGCCGGGCGCAGATCGTCTTCCAGGACCCGTACTCGTCGCTGAACCCGCGCATGACCGTGGGCGGCATCCTGGGCGAGCCCCTCCGCGTCCACCGCATCGCGCGCGGCCGCGAGCTCGAGGCGCGCGTGGCGGAGCTCCTCGAGCGGGTGGGCCTCCGTCCGGAGATGGCCCGCCGCTACCCCCACGAATTCTCCGGCGGCCAGCGCCAGCGCATCGGCATCGCCCGGGCGCTGGCCCTCGGCCCCGAGTTCATCGTGCTCGACGAGGCGGTCTCGGCCCTCGACGTCTCCATCCAGGCCCAGATCCTGAACCTGCTCGAGGACCTCCGGGCGGAGTTCGATCTCGCCTATCTCTTCATCACCCACGATCTGAACGTGGTGCAGCACATCGCCGATCGGGTGGGTGTGATGTATCTCGGCCGCCTCGTCGAGCTCGCGCCGGCAGAGGCGCTCTTCGAGGAGCCGCTCCACCCCTACACCCGGGCCCTGATCGCCGCCAACCCGGTTCCGGATCCCTCCCGGGCTGCCGCGCCGGTGCCCGTCCGCGGCGAGGTGCCGTCGGCGCTCGCGCCGCCTCCGGGCTGCCCCTTCCACCCCCGCTGCCCCGAGGCGATGGACCGCTGCCGGCGGGAGCTCCCCCGGTGGACCGCGCGCGGGGAGGGCGCCGCCCGGCGGGAGGTGCTCTGTCACCTCTACGACGCGGACGCGCCGGGCTGATCCCGGCGCCGGGAGTGGCCGCCCGCCGTGTGGCGCATCGCCGTCGTCCTCGGGATCTGGCTCGCCGCCGCGGCCCTGGCCGCCGCCGTGGCGCTCCGGGCCGCGGGGGGCCCCCGCGCCGAGCTCGTGCTGGTAGGTGGTGGCGAGCCGCGCACCCTCGACCCGGCCCTGATGACCGGACAGATCGAGGGGCGCGTGGCGGGGGCGATCTTCGAGGGGCTGATGCGCCGCGAC
>JALSIO010000073.1 GCA_026989995.1 Myxococcales bacterium | reverse complement strand
CGTCTCCGGGAGATCGAGGCCCGCCTGGCCGGGTCCGGACGGGACGCCGCCGCGGAGATCCGGCGGCTGCGCCGCTGCCTCGACCTCGCCGACGCCCGGCGGAACCAGCTCTTCGCCCCGGTGGCGGCCCTGCTGCTCTGGGGTACCCAGCTCGCCTTCGCGGTCGAAGCCTGGCGGGCGCGGGTCGGCCCGGCGGTACCGGGGTGGATGGATGCGCTCGGGGAGATCGAGGCGCTGCTCTCCCTGGCCGCCTACGCCTTCGAGTGCCCGGAAGACTGCTTCCCGGAGGTCGTCCCGGGCGAACCCCGCTTCGAGGCGGAGGCCCTCGGCCACCCCCTGATCCCCGAGGAGCGCTGCGTGCGCAACGACCTGCAGCTCGGAGAGGCGCCCCGCTTCCTGGTGGTCAGTGGATCCAACATGTCGGGCAAGAGCACGCTGCTGCGCAGCGCGGGTGTCGCGACCGTGCTCGCGCTCGCGGGAGCGCCGGTCCGCGCCCGGTGGCTCCGCCTCTCCGAGCTGCAGGTGGGGGCCTCGATCCGGATCCTCGACTCCCTGGCCGAGGGCGCCTCCCACTTCTACGCGGAGATCCTCCGCCTGCGGGACATCCTGCGGGCAGCCGAGGGCGGGCGCCCCGTCCTCTACCTGCTCGACGAGATCCTGCGGGGCACCAATTCCCACGATCGGAGGCTCGGGGCGGCGGCCGTGATCCGCGCCCTCGACGGCCGGGGTGCCATCGGCCTCGTCACCACCCACGACCTCGCGCTCGCCCGGATCGCCGACGAGCTCGCACCCCGGGGCGCCAACGCCCATTTCGAGGACCGGATGGAGGGGGACCGCATCCGCTTCGACCATCGGCTCCGGCCGGGCGTGGTGCGCCGCAGCAACGCCATCGCCCTGATGCGGGCGGTCGGGCTTCCCGTCTAGCCGGGCCGCGGAAGCGCCGGCGCCGACAAGGCGAAGGGCCCCGGGAGGAGCGCCCCCCGGCGCCCGCTCCCGGGGCCCGCCCGGGCGAGGCCCGCGCCGCCCACCCCCCAACGGGCTGCGCGCGCGCTCGCCGGCGCCGCTCCCCGAACCCCCCGATGCGGAGAGACGGCACGTGTCGTTCCCTGAGCAAGGGCCGTGCCACCCCCGAGGTGGCTCTCGGCGTTTCTCCGGGGTGGGGAGGCCTCCGAGCCGCTGCCCGGCGTTCCGTCTGGAACACCGCGGCACCGGACGGAACACCGCGGGCGGGCCGGGCGCGTCTCGGCGGCGTGCCGGGGCACCGCCCCGCGCTCACGGTGCCGCGGACTTCTCCTCGAGGGCGGCGAGGAGGCGCTCCGGGAGGCCACCGAAGGACCCGTTGCTCATCACCAGCACCACGTCGCCGGGCCCGGTCGTCCGCAGCAGCTCGGCGAGGATGTGGTCGGCATCGGGAAGCGCCCGCGCCGGACGCCCGAGCCCTTCGAGCAGTTCCGCCACCCGACCGGCGGAGAAGGGCTCGGGTACGCGGCCCTGCGCATCGTAGATGGGGCCCGGCTCCGGCTCGCAGACCAGCACCCGGTCCGCCCCGGCGAGCGCCCGGGCGTAGTCCTGCTCGAAGATCCGACGCCGACTGGTGTTGCTTCGCGGCTCGAGCACGGCGATGAGGCGCCGTCCCGGAAAGCGCGCCCGGGTGGCGGCGAGGGTCTCCCGAACGGCCGTCGGGTGGTGGGCGAAGTCGTCGAGCACCGCCACGCCGCCTGGGGTGCCCCGCAGCTCCTGCCGGCGTCGCACCCCGCGAAAGGCCGCCAGCGCAGCCAGGGCCTCCTCCGCAGGCACCCCGAGGGTCGCCGCCGCGGCCACGGCGGCCAGCGCGTTGGCGAGGTGATGGCGGCCGTGCAGGGGCACCCTCCCCCGTCCCACGGCCTCTCCATGGCAGAGCAGCCGGAACTCGGTCCCTTCCGCTCCGATGCGGACCTCATCGGCGCGGAAGGCGGCCCCGGGCCCCTCCCCGTAGCCCACCACGGGCGCCGCGGACGACCGCGCGACCTCCCGCACGGCCTCGTGATCCTGCGCCGCCACGAGCGCGCCCTCGGCCGGCAGGACCGAGGCGAGCCTCCGGAACACGGCCTTCACGGCCCCGAGGTCGGAATAGATGTCGGCGTGGTCGAACTCGACCGAGGTCAGGATCGCGAGGTGCGGGTGGTAGTGCAGGAACTTCGGGGTCTTGTCGAAGAAGGCGGTGTCGTACTCGTCGCCCTCCACCACGAAATGGGGTCCGGAGCCGTCCCGAACCCCGCCGCCGAGGTTCCCGGCAACGCCCCCGAGCAGCACCGAAGGATCGCGACCGGTCTCCGTGAGCACCGTCGCGAGCAGGGCCGTGGTGGTGGTCTTTCCGTGGGTTCCGCACACCGCCACGCGTGTGCGGTCGCGGAGGAAGAGCTCGAAGAGCGCATCCGGAAAGGAGCGCACGGCGGCATCGCTCGCGAGCGCGGCACGCGCCTCGGGGTTGTCCGGGCGGCAGGCGTTGCCGATCACGACGAGATCCGGTCGCAGCCGCCCGATGCGCGCGGCCTCGAAGCCGATCTCCACCGGAATCCCCCGCCGCGCGAGCTCGACGCTCATCGGCGGGTAGAGCGCGCGGTCGCTCCCGGTGACCTCGTACCCCCGGCCGTGGAGAAGCGCCGCGAGCGATCCCATTCCGGTGCCACCGATCCCGATCAGGTGGATGCGCCGAAGCGGCCGGGGCAGGGGCCGGAGGGCGGCTGCGGGCGCCTCCCCGGCCGGGGACGGAGCCGGGCGCAGCGCCTCGTTCGCGGGGCGGGACTCCGCCTCAGGCAAGAAAGGCCTCCATGATCAGATCGTGGATCACCGGCCGGAGGCTGAAGCGGCTCCGCTTGGCGACGAGGTGATGCCGGTTGGCGAGCATCACGATGACCGCCTCCCGCTCGAGATCGATCCAGACGGAGGTCCCGGTGAAGCCGAGGTGCCCCACCGCGCGCGGCGAGAACCGGGACCCGGAGGAGGAGCCCGTCGCCGACGGGGTGTCGAAGCCCAGCGCCCAGTCCGAGTCCGCCGGGAGACCCTGGCGCTCGCAGAAGGTCTGCGCCACCGAGTGGGGCAGCCATTCGCTCCGCCCGTGCCAGGCGTCCAGCCAGAACAGCGCGAAGCGCATCACGTCGTCCGCCGGGGAGAAGAGCCCGGCGTGGCCCGCCACGCCGCCCATCGCCCAGGCGTTCGGATCGTGAACCGCACCCCACACGATGCGATCGCGCCAGGGGCAGTTCTCGCTGGCGGCGAACTGGCGCCGGTCGGGCCCCTCCGGCGGCTCCCCCTTCTCCGAGAAGGGCCGGAAGCCGGTCCGCGAGAGCCCGAGCGGGGCGAAGAGCGCCTGCTCACACCAGCGGTCGAGCCGCTCGCCGACCACGGCCTCGACCACGGCGCCGAGCACGATGAAGTCGAGGTCGCCATACACCGCGGCGGTTCCCGGCTCGTGCAGGAGACGGGAGCGGCAGATGCTCTCGAGCACGTAGGCCCGCGCCTCCGGCGTGCCGAGGATCCGGACTCCGGTTCGCTTCTCCTTCTCGAGGAGAACCTCGTGGTAGGCCCGCCAGGGCCGGAGACCCGAGGAGTGGGTGAGCAGGTGGCGGAGGCTCACACCCTCCTTGCCGCGTTCGCCGAAGTGGGGCAGGTACGCCGCCACCGGGGCATCGAGCTCGAGGCGCCCTTCGGCCACGAGCCGCGCCACCGCGGTGGTGGTCGCCATCACCTTGGTCAGCGAGGCGAGGTCGTAGACCGTCTCGCGGGTGGCGGGGATGCGCTCCGGGCGCACCACCGCAAGCCCCCGGGCGGAGAGGTGTTCGATGACCTCGCCATCGCGCCGGATCCGGGCGAACACGACGGCACCCGGGAGCTCGGCCTTCTCGATGGCCTTGTCGAGCGCCCGATCCACCCGCCCGAGCTTCCGGGTGATGGCGCTGCGCCGCATGGGCCCGTCCCCCTCGTCGCTGCCCGAGCCCGTGCCCGGCACGCGGAGCCCCCCGGCAACCTAGGCCCCTTCCACCGCCGGCTCGGTGAGGACGAGCCGGCCCCGCCCGGGCTCGAGGCGCGCCGACACCCCCACCGGCCAGGGCAGATTCGGGATCCCGTGGCCGAAGGGAAGACCGAGCACGAAGGGTAGCCCGAGGCGCCGCAGGCGGTCCCGCACCACCTCGAGCGCGGCCGGCTCCTCCGGCGAGCCCTCGCAGCGCGTGAGCTGCCCGACCCCGACTCCGCGGACCTCTCGGAGCTTCCCGGCCGCCTCGAGCTGCTGCAGACAGCGGTCCACGCGGTACGGCGCCTCGGCCACCTCCTCGAGGAGCAGGATCCGTCCTCCGGTCTCGACCTCGAAGGGCGTTCCGAGGCTCGCGGCGAGGAGTGTGAGCGAGCCGCCCACGAGCTCACCCTCCACCGCCTCCCCTTCGCCCTCGCAGCCCGAAAGGGGAGCCGGCAGGCCTCCACCGAGCAGGCTCCTAAGGCAGTCGAGCTCGTCGCTGCGCGGGGGCTCGCCCCGCTCGAGCATGGGGCCGTGGATGCCGACGAGTTCCGCCACGCGGAGCTGCCAGAGCAGCAGCGCCGTGGCGTCGCTGTAGCCCACGAACGGCTTGCGCGCGCGCCGGAAGACATCCGCGTCGAGGCGCTCCAGGATCCGCGTGGCTCCGTAGCCGCCCCGCACGCACCACACCAGGTCCACCGAGGGATCCCGCACCGCGCCCTCGAGCTCGGCAGCGCGGTGCTCGTCGCTGGCGGCGAGAAAACCGAGCCGCGCGTCGGGGTCCGGCCGGCGCACGACCCGGAAGCCGGCCCGCTCGAGGCCCTCTACGGCCGGGCCGAGGCGCTCCTCGGCGATCGGCCCCGATGGCGCGACGAGGGCCACGCGGGGCTTCGGGGGGATGGCCCGGGGTCTCAGAAAGGCGGCCACCCGGTTGCCTAGAAGGGCGGCTCGTCGTCCGGGTCGGGTTCCTCGACCGGCCCGAAGCTTCGAGCCGGCGAGGGGGCGTCATCCCGGGGCGAGAGGTCGGTGAACCGGTTGTAGCGCGCCTCGAAGTGGAGCTTCACCGTGTCCGTGGGGCCGTTCCGCTGCTTGGCGACGATGAGCTCCGCGATGCCCCTGGCATCACTGTCGGGGTGGTAGACCTCGTCCCGATAGATGAAGGCGATGAGGTCGGCGTCCTGCTCGATGGCACCGGACTCGCGGAGATCGGCGAGCATCGGCCGCTTCGAGTTCGCGGGGCGCGTCTCCGGACCCCGGTTGAGCTGGGAGAGGGCGATCACCGGGATGTCGAGCTCCTTCGCGAGCGACTTGAGTCCCCGGCTGATCTCCGAGATCTCCTGCTCGCGGCGCTCGGCGCGGCCATCGCCGTGGGCGAGCTGCAGGTAGTCGACGATGACGAGGTCGAGGCCACCGTCTGCCTGGGCCCGCCTCGCCTTCGCCTTCATCGCGAGCACGGTGGAGTCCGCCGTGTCGTCGATCAGGAGCCGGGCGCAGTCGAGCCGCTGGGCGGCGTCGACGAGCCGGTCGTAGTCGCTTCGGGAGATGTGGCCGCGGCGGAAGGTGCTCTGGTCCACCCGGGCCTCCGCGCTGAGCAGCCGGAGCACCAGGGAGCGGGTGGTCATCTCGAGCGAGAAGAAGAGGGCCCGTCCCCCGTGGTCCACGGTGATGTTGCGGGCGATGTTGAGCGCGAGCGCGGTCTTGCCCATGCTCGGGCGCGCGGCGAGAATGACGAGATCGCCCCGCTGCAGCCCCCCCGTCAGCTCGTCGAGGTCCCGGAATCCGGTGGGGAGCCCGGTCAGCCCGCCGCCCCGACGCATCAGGTCCTCGACGTAGGTGAACACCGACTGCATC
>JALSIO010000072.1 GCA_026989995.1 Myxococcales bacterium | reverse complement strand
TACGCGGCGTTCCTCTGCAGCGGGCAGATGGCCGTGGCCTACTTCATGGTCCACCAACCGCGGGGGCTTCTGCCCATCGAGAACGGCGGCGAGCTCGCGGCGCTCTACGCCTGGATCTTCCTGCACCTCTCGGCGCGGGGCGACGGGATCTGGTCCCTCGGAGGTCGCTCCGGCTGAGCCGCGCCGGGCGGACCCGGCCCCCGACCGCACGAACCGGGTTCTGGCCCCGCCACCCGGCCTCCGTCCGGGGTCCGCCGCCCGCGGCCGCGAGCCCCCGGAGCTCTGGCGGATGCCCGACGCCGGTCGCAGCGCGCCGGGACGCCTGCCGGGGTTCGGGCGGGCTACTCGAAGACCACCTCGATGGGCTTCTGCTCGCCCGGAGCGAGGGAGAAGCGCTTCTCGGCGGAGAGGCCCCCGTACCCGGCGACGACCAGGTAGTCGCCCGCCTCGAGGGTGAGAACGGGCGATGCCGTCAGCTCCCAGGCGATACGCTCGCGGTTCCCCTCGAAGTCCGCCTCCCCCCGGTAGACCTTCCAGTCCACGTCGGCGGCGAGGGGCTCTCCGCCGGCACCGCGCCGGGCGGTGAGCTTCACCTGCCCCGCACCGAGGTCGAGCGTGCGGGCGAACTGGGCCCCGGGCTCCACCTCGATCTCCTGCTCCGCGCGCGCGTAGCCGAACTCGGCCGTCACCAAGTAGCGCCCGGGAGGCAGCGTGAAGATCTGGGACGGCGCGATCTCCCAGGCCACCTGCTTGCGGTTTCCCTCGAAGTCGGCCTCGGCCTCGAAGACCTTCCAGCTCAGCGCCTTTTCGAGGGGCGGGCGTCCCGATGCGAGCACCGCCTGCACCTTGAGCTTCGCCGGGCCGCTCGAAGCGGGCGCCGGCTCGGGCGGCGGTACCGCCTCGACCTCCTCGGCCACCGCGCGGAGGGCCTCGGCGAGGGCCGCCGCGTCGGCGGCGGGGAAGAACCGGCCTCCGGTCTTCTCCGCGATGCACCGGAGCTGCTCCTGCTCCGGCTAGGAGACGTCGAAGCCCACCACGTGCACGGTGAGGTCCACGCCCGTGGCCTCGAGCTCGGCAGCCGCGGCGCAGGGGTCCCCCCCGCAGGTCTCCTCGCCGTCGCTCACCAGGATCACCGTGGCGCGGTCCTCAGCGGCGCGCAGGGCCGCCGCCGCCTGGCGGAGTGCCTCGGTGATCGGCGTCTTGCCCCGGGGCTGCAGCGAGTCGACGGCACCGAGGACGGCGGGGCCGGTCCCCGGGCCGGGGGGGATCAGGAGTTCGATGTCGTCGCAGTCGCCCTTTCGGCGGTGGCCATAGGCCATCAGCCCGAGCTCGACCTCGGGGCTCCAACGGTCCATGAGGTCCCGGACCACCTCACGGGCGATGTCGATCTTGGCGCGTCCCTCGAGCTGCCCCCACATGCTTCCGGAGGCGTCGAGGATGAGCACGGCCCGCTCGGCAGCGGCGGCCGGCCCGCCCCCCGCCGCGAGGGCCGCGGTCGCGAGTAGACCGATCAGGATTCGCGAGATCGTGGTTCGAGGCGGCATCCGATCGTGCAAGGTCGGCTCCTTCGGGCGTTGCCCCCGCTCCCGGCGCCGGCGGCTCCGGCGACCTGCACCCACGGCCCGCGGCCGGACACGGGAGGCAGGCTCGGAATCTGCCATGAGACCGGGCCCGCCGCACGGCTTCCGCGGGTTCCGGACCGGCGGCGGGCGGCGTGGTAGAGTCGGCGCGTCCCACGGGCAGGAGGGCGGTGCATGTCGTTCGAGCGTCTTCTGGTGGCGGTGGACTTCTCCCCCATCTCGAAGGAGGTCCTGAAGCGGGGCCTCATCCTCGCCGAGCGACTCGGCGCCTCGGTCGAGGTGGTCCACGTGATCCCACGGCTCAAGCCCACGATTCCCCTCTCCGCCGAGAACCGGCGGATCGTCGGCCGCCTTCAGCGCGAGAGCCGTGAGGAGGCGCAGGCCCGGCTCGAGAAGCTCGTCGGCAGCAGGCGGCGCAGGGAGGTGCGCGTCCGGGTGCTGGCGGGCGAGCCCCACCGGGCCATCGTCGATCACGCGCGGCGTCGGCGGGTCGGGATGATCGTGCTCGCGGCCGCGGGCCACTCGCGCCTCGAGGAAGTGCTGATGGGCTCGACGGCGCAGCGGACCGTCCGCCTGAGCCCCGTGCCGGTGCTGCTCGTGCCGCCTGCGGCCACCGCCTGAGGTCCCCACCAGGCGCGATGGCCACCCTGGCGCTCTCTCCCGACGAGCTTCTCTGCACCACGCGCGCCGTCCGCAAGCGCCTCGATTTCGATCGCCCGGTGCCGCTCGAGCTCGTCCGGGAGTGTCTCGAGATCGCCCTGCAGGCGCCCACCGGGACCAACGCGCAGGGCTGGCACTTCGTCGTGGTCACGGATCCCGGCGCGAAGGAGCGGATCGGGTCCATCTACCGCGAGCTCTTCCGCGGCTATCTCGGCGAGCGCCGGCGCGCCGAGCGCCGGGAGGAGGCCGGCGCCGATCCCGAGGAGGCCCGGCAGCTCGAGCGGGTCCTCGACTCGGCGGCCTACCTGGCCGAGAACCTCCACCGGGTGCCCGTGCTGGTGATCCCCTGCATCGAGGGCCGGGTGGACGACGTGCCCCCGCCCGGGGCCAGCATCGCCCGGGCGAGCCTCTACGGGTCCATCCTGCCCGCAGTGTGGAGCTTCATGCTCGCCGCACGCGCTCGGGGGCTCGGGACGGTGCTGACGACGCTCCACCTCGCCCGGGAGGAGGAGGTGGCGACGCTCCTCGGCATCCCGGTTCGCGAGGTGACCCAGGTGGCCCTCGTCCCCGTGGCCTTCACGCGGGGCACCACCTTCCGGCCGGCTCGCCGGCGTCCCCTCGACCGCGTGCTCCACCTCGAGCGCTGGTAGCCGGGCCGGGACGCCGTCCCGCATCGGGCGCGGACCCGGCCGGCGCGCGCTTCCGAACGGACCCGGTCGATGCGTTCCTTGCCCGGAACGGGGCCGAGCCCGTACAACGGGTCGCGGAGGGGAAGGCGCCCATGGCCCAGCCCGCCAGCCCGCGATCGCGGCCCGGAGCGCCGGATCTGCGCACGCGCAGCGGCGCGATGCGCACCGCCCTCGGTCTCGCGCGGTGCGCCGCGCGCAGCGGGGTCCGCGTGCTGCTTCTCGGCGAGACGGGCACCGGGAAGGAGGTCCTGGCCCGCTTCATCCACCGCGAGAGCGTGCGCCACCGGGGGCCCTTCGTGCCGCTGAACTGCGCCGCCCTGCCCGAGACGCTGGTCGAAAGCGAGCTCTTCGGTCACCGGAGGGGGGCGTTCACCGGCGCCCTCCGGGAGCATCCCGGGCTCTTCGTCGCGGCCGACGGCGGAACGCTCCTTCTCGACGAGGTCGGCGAGATGCGCGCCCCGCTGCAGGCGCGGCTGCTTCGGGCCCTCGAGGAGGGGCGGGTGCGTCCGCTGGGCGGTCTCGCCGGCCGGGCCGTCGACGTCCGGGTGATCGCGGCGACCCACCGGGACCTCGCCTCGGAGGTCGAGGCGGGGCGCTTTCGGCGCGACCTCTACTACCGGCTTGCCGTGTTCCCGATCCGACTTCCCCCGCTGCGGGAGCGTCGGGAGGACCTCCCGGCGCTCGTCGACGAGCTGCTGGCCCGCCACGCCGTGCGGGAGGGGCTTCCGCCTCCGGCGATCCGTCCGGAAGCCCTCGACGCGCTGCTCGCGCACACCTGGCCGGGGAACGTGCGCGAGCTCGACAACGCCCTCGCGCGCGCCCTGGCCCTCCTCGATCCGGGGGAGCCCCTCGGTCCCGAACACCTTCCCGATTCCGTGCTCGGCGCGGAGGGCGGCCTCGCCGAAGCGGGACCGCGAGGACCGCTTCGCGAGGAGCTCGCGCGGGTGGAGGCCGTCCTCATCCGGCGCGCGCTCCGGGCTCACGGCGGCCGGCGCGCGGAGACGGCGCGCGCGCTCGGGCTGAGCCGGGAGGGGCTCTGGAAGAAGTTGCGGAGGCTCGGACTCGCTGCCCCGCCCGGGTCCCCGAGCACCGCGGGGTCGGAGTCCGGCGGCGCGGCCAGGTAGGGGCCGAGGCAGAGGAGATCGATCCCCGAGCGGGCGAAGGTCCGGATGGCGTCCTCTGGGGTGCAGACGGTGGGCTCGCGCACGTTGAACGAGGTGTTGAGCACCAGGGGGAGCCCGGTCTCCCGGTGGAAGTGTTCGAGGAGGCGCCTCAGACCGCCGGCCGAGCGATCGACGGTCTGCAGCCGCGCACTGCCGTCGGCCGCCACCACCGCCGGGATCTGCTTCCGGCATTCCGGCCGCACGGGGACCGCGAAGGACATGAACGGTGACGACACCGGCGAGAGGAACCACGCCGGTGCGTGCTCGGCGAGCACTGCCGGCGCGAAGGGTCGCCACGGCTCGCGCCGCTTGATGTCGAGGTTCAGCCGGTCCGCCACCCCCGGGTCCCGCGGATCGGCGAGGAGGCTCCGGTGGCCGAGGGCCCGGGGGCCGGTCTCGGCGCGCCCGTGGAAGAAGGCCACGACCTGCCCGCGGGCCAGGGCGCGCGCCGCGGCGCGCGCGGGGTCGGCGCTTCGCCGATGGGGGAGGCCCGCCGCCCTGAGCGCCGCGCCGAGCTCGGCTTCGCTGTAGTCCGGGCCGAGGAAGGGCCCGGGCGGCTCCGGCCGCCTGCCTCCGCGCCGCCGCGCCTCCGCGAGCAGGGCGGCGCCGAGGGCGAGCCCGCTGTCGCCCGGGGCCGGGCAGACGAAGACCTCGTCGAAGCCCGCGGCCTCGGCGAGCACCGTGTTGGCCACGCAGTTCAGCGCCACGCCCCCTCCGAGGCAGAGGCGGCGCTCGCCCGTGCGCCGGCGCAGCTCCCGCGCCACGTGCAGCGCCACCACCTCGAGGGTGCGCTGCAGCGCCCGGGCGAGGTCGAGGTGGCGGGGGAGCAGCGGCTCGCCCGGGTGCCGCGGCGGACCGAAGCGCCGCTCGAAGCGCGGCGAGACCGGCCTTCGTTCCCCGGCCCGGTGGAAGCCGAAAAAGGCGCGGTCGAGCCGGTAGCCCCCGTGCGGCAGAAGCTCCACCAGCTCGCGGAAGGCCGGGACGAGCGCGTCGCTGCCGAGCGCCGCGAGCGCCATCGTGCGCCCCTCGTCGAGCACGGTGCGGAAGCCGAGGTGGCGGGTGACCACGGCGTAGAGGATGCCGAGCGAATCGAAGAGGCGATTGCGCTCGAGCGTGCGGATCTCCGGGCCCCGGCCGTGGTGCAGCGAGGTGGAGCAGCGGTCGCCGAAGCCGTCCATCACGAGGATGGCCGCGGAGTCGAAGGGGGAGTGGAGGTAGGCCGAGGCGGCGTGGGCGAGGTGGTGCTCCACCTCGAGCACGGGCGCCCGAAGCGCGCTTCCGAGCGCATCTGCGAGCGCGGCCTCGAGGCGCAGGAAGCGCATCGCGGTGCCGAAGTGCATGTGCGGGTTGGCGCTCGGCAGAAGAAGCCCGGCCCGCGGCGGGAATCCGCCGAAGACGAGCCCGGCGACGGTGCGGATCAGCCGCAGGCGCTGCCACGGGAAGGCGATCGCCTCGACGTCGTCGGCCGCGAGACCGAGGCGCTCGCGCAGCACCGCGAGGCTGCCGGCGGGAAAGCTGGCGCTCTTGGGGACCCGATCGAATCGCTCCTCCTCGAAGGAGGCGAGCGCCCGCCCGCCCTCCACCACGGCCACCGAGGCGTCGTGGGCGTAGGCGTTGATGCCGAGAATCGCCATGGGGCCTCCCTGCCGCAGGAGCGGGACGAGCCGGAGGAGCCGGACCAGCTCGCAGGGAGCATGCCGGCCGGGCGCGCGGCCGGGGGCGGGCCCCGTCGCGCGCGGCGGGGCCCGCCCCC
>JALSIO010000071.1 GCA_026989995.1 Myxococcales bacterium | reverse complement strand
GACGCGCTCTACGGTCTCGGCCCCGAGGCGAGCTGGCTCTACCCCGAGGCCGTCGAGGCCGTGGGCCGGGACGACGTGCTCCGCGTGGCCCGCCGCGTCTTCGACCTCGACGCCTATACCGCCGCCGTGATCCGACCCTGAGCCCCCGCGCCCGGGCCCTTCTCGGCCTGCCCGAGGCGACCGAAGCCGTCGAAGCGGGGTGCGCGGGACCCCCTCAGCGTCCGGATCCCGCAGTGCGGCCCCGCGGGTCGGGACCGAGAGCGAGCCCGTCGCGGCGGGGATCGCTCCCCCCCAGGTGGTCTCCGGTTTCCGGGTCGATGGCGATGGCCTCGCAGGCAGACCAGTGCCGGTCCGAGATCTCCACGCGGTGGCCGCGCCGGCGCAGGCCGAGCACGACGTCCTCGGGGATCTCCGGCTCGACGGCAATCCGGTCGGGGATCCACTGGTGGTGGAAGCGGGGCGCCGAGACTGCCGCCTTCACGTCCATGCCGTGGTCGATCAGGTTCAGGATGGAGAGCAGCGTGGTGCTGATGATGCGGGGCCCCCCCGGGCTCCCGGTGACCATGCGAAGCCTTCCC
The DNA here is from genome assembly GCA_026989995.1 of Myxococcales bacterium. GTDB lineage: Bacteria > Myxococcota_A > UBA9160 > UBA9160 > JALSIO01 > JALSIO01. The sequence continues at coordinate 5,309 of JALSIO010000071.1, read as the reverse complement.
TCCCGGATCACGAAGGTCGGCGTCATGCTGGAAAGCGGACGCTTGCCGGGCTCGATGGCATTCGCGCCGCGGGTGTCGACCAGCCCGTAGACGTTGGGGCGGCCCGGCGCCACCGAGAAGTCGTCCATCTCGTTGTTCAGCACCACGCCCGTCCCGGGAACGGTGATGCCCGAGCCGAAGGGGGTGTTGATGGTCTTGGTGATCGCCACCGCCCCGCCCCCCGCGTCCGTCACGGAGAGGTGGGTGGTGCCGCCGTCCCGGGGTGGCTCGCCCGGAGCCTCCACCCGGATCGCCACCTCCCGCCGGAACCAGTTCCACGGAGCCCTCCGGTACCAGGGCGGATTGATCCGCCGGGCGAGCCGGGCCGCGTATTCCTTCGAGACGAGCCCCGCCACGGGAACGTCCACGAAGTCCGGGTCGCCGAGCCAGGCGGCCCGGTCGGCGAAGGCGAGCTTCATCGCCTCCGAGATCAGGTGGAGGCTGCGCGAGGAGCCGGGCGGGCGGGCGGCCACATCGAAGTGCTCCAGGATGTGGAGGATCTCGATCAGGATCACCCCACCCGAGGAGGGGGGCGGGAAGGAGACGACCTCGAAACCGCGGTAGCTCCCGCGGACCGGCTCCCGCCACACCGGCCGGTAGCCGGCCAGGTCGTCCTCGGTGAGGATGCCGCCCCGGCGTCGCACCTCCTCCGCGAGGGCCCGGGCGAGGGGCCCCCGGTAGAAGGCCTCGGGGCCCTTCTCGGCGATGGCGCGGAGGGTGCGGGCGAGATCGGCCTGCACCAGGCGCCAGCCCGGCCGGGGCGGGACGCCCGGGGGCGGAAACTGGATCCGGGCGGTCTCCGGAAAGCGCTCCGCCGGCAGGTGATCGCGCATGCGCGCCAGCATGCGGGCGTGGTAGGGGCCGATCTCGAAGCCCTCCTCGGCGAGGCGGATCGCGGGTTCGAGCAGGACCGGAAGCGGGAGCGTTCCGAACCGCTCGGCGGCGAGGGCGAGCCCGGCCACGAGGCCCGGCGTGCCCACGGCGAGCCCGCCCCGGAGCGAGGCGTCCTCGGGCACCCCGGGCTCGACGTACATGTCGCGGTGCGCCGCGGCCGGTGCCGTCTCCCGGGCGTCGAGGGCGAAGACCGCGCCCTCCGGCGTGCGGATCAGGAGGAAGGCGCCGCCCCCGAGCCCGGAGGAGAAGGGCTGCGTGACGGCCAGGGCGAAGGCCGCGGCCACGGCGGCGTCCACCGCGTTGCCACCCGCCTCGAGCATGGCGACCCCGGCGCGGGTGGCATCGGCCTGGGAGGTCACCACCATGCCCTCCGCCGAGCGGACGGGGGCGGGGTAGGCGGCCCCGGCCCGTCCCGGCGCGAGCAGAAGCAGGGCGCCGGTGAGGCCGAGCAGGAACGGGAGGCTGCGCCGGGATGAGGCCCGGCGCGGGCTCGTCGGGATCGCATTCATGGTCCGGGATCCTACCGCCGGCCGCTCCCCTTTACCCCCGGGCACCACGCGCTATCTCCTCCGCCACCGGCCGCGCGCCGGGCGGCCATGGGGGGGGTCCATCGCGGTGCGGGCCACAGCGCTCCTCGGGGCGATTCTCGCCGTCCTCGCCTGCGGGGAGGAACGCCCCCCGCCCCCCGACCCCGGCCCGGCGGGCGGCCTCGGCGGCGAGCGGGCCATCGTCGGGGTTCGGGGACTCGGCGAGATCGAGCTCGAGTTCTTCGAGAAGGAGGCGCCCCGCACGGTCGCGCACTTCAAGAAGCTCGCGCGGGAGGGCTTCTACGACGGGACCACCTTCCACCGGGTGGTCCCGGGCTTCGTCATCCAGGGCGGCGATCCGAACTCGAGGGACCGCGATCCGCGCAACGACGGCCTCGGCGGTCCGGGCTACACCATCGAGGACGAGTTCTGGGACGTGCCCCAGGACCGCGGCATCGTCTCCATGGCGCGCACCGCCGCACCCGACTCCGCCGGGAGCCAGTTCTTCATCGTGCTGCAACGCCAGCCGCACCTCGACGGCCACTACACCGCCTTCGCCCGGGTGGTCCGGGGCATGGACGTGGTCGACCGGATCGCCGCCGTTCCCCGGGACCAGTTCGGGCGCTACGGCCCGCGGGATCGCCCGCTCGAGGACGTCGTGATCGAGCGCATCGAGATCGTTGCCGAGGGCGAAGGGCCGCCGATGCGGGGAGACGCGGAGGCGGTCGTGCCCGAAGACCGACCGACCGCAGCGGCGGGTGACGATGGCACCGATGCCGGGGGGAGCGAGGCTTCCGGAGACGACCCGAGCACCGGGAGCACCAGCCCGTAGGCCGCGGCGACGATCAGGGCCGTTGCGATCAGGTTCCGCAGGAGCCCGGTCCGGATCATCCTCGAGGGGCGGATCCGACCGGTCGCGAAGACCACGGCGTTCGGCGGGGTCGCCACCGGGAGCATGAAGGCGAAGCTCGCCGCGAGCGCCGCCGGGACCACGAGCAGCTCGACCGGAAGCCCCACGGCCGCGGCCACTCCCGCGAGGAGCGGCACGAAGGTGGCCGCGGTGGCGGTGTTGCTCGCGAGTTCGGTGAGGAAGATCACGAGCCCGACCACCGCGAGCACGAGCACGGGCCCGGGCACCGCGCCAAAGCCCGCCACCAGCCCGCCCACCAGCTCGGCGACGCCGTTGTCGTCGATGGCCCGCGCGAGCGAGAGCCCTCCGCCGAAGAGCAGCAGAACGCCATAGGGGACCCGCGCCGCCGTGCGCCAGTCGAGGGCGAAGACGCGCCGCCGCGGCTCCACGGGGATCGCGAAGAGCAGGAGCGCCGCGCCCATGGCGATCACCGGGTCGGCCAGTCCCGCGAAGGGGTGCCGACCGCCCACTTCGAGGGCCTGCAGCCACGGGCGCACCACGAAGAGGACCGCCGCGGCGAGGCCCACGACGAGCGTGACCCGCTCGCCGGGGCCCATCGGCCCGAGTGCCCGGTGCGCCGCTGCGGCGGACCGGACCGCGGACCGCCCCGCTGCGTCGTCTCCGCGCGGAAGCCCGCGGACCAGCACCCACCACGCGAGGGGGAGCAAGGCCGCCGCGAGGGGAAGGCCCACCCCGAGCCACTCGGCGAACCCGATCGGCCGGCCGAGATGGCTCTCGAACCAGGAGGCGAGAAAGAGGTTGGGAGGCGTCCCGATGAGTGTCGCCACGCCGCCGATCGAGGCGGCGTACGCGATTCCGAGCAGCAGGCTCTCGGCGAAGGGATCGGAAGGCGACGGAGTTGCGTCCTCCGGGCCCGGGTCCGCGGAGCCCAGGCGGATCACGCTCTCTGCGATCGGCAGCATCACCAGGGCCGTGGCGGTGTTCGAGATCCACATGCTGAGCACCGCCGTCGCGACCATGAAGCCCCCCACGATCCGCCGGGGGTCGCTGCCCACGGCGGCCAGGGTGCGAAAGGCCGTGCGCCGGTCGAGGCCCCACCGCTGCATGGCCAGCGCGACCAGGAAGCCGCCCAGGAAGAGGAAGATCAGCGGGTGCGCGTAGGGCGCGGCGGCGTCGCGGAGCCCGGCGACACCGAGCAGTGGAAACAGGACGAGGGGCAGAAGCGCGGTGGCGTAGACGGGGATCGCCTCCGTGAGCCACCACGCGGCCATCCACGCGGCCACCGCCGCGGTGGCCCGGGTCTCCGGCCCCACCGGCCTCGGGTTGCCGGCCACGCCGGGGAGCACATCGGGAAGCGCAGCCGCGACCACGAGGGCGAGGAGCGGGCCGGCCGGAAGCCCCGCGTAGCCCACCCAGTCGCGGAGCCGCAGGGCCAGCTCGTCGCAGGAGCGCTCCTCGTCGGCCATCTGCACCCCCCGACAGCCCGCCGGGGCCCTCGACGAGCGCCCCGGAGGCGGGCCGGACCGGAACCACCCCGGGATCTCGCGGGCGCGGTTCCGGGGGCGCACCCGACCCCGAGCGAGGGCCGCGTCGTCCGGCGGCTTGCCCCCGGCCACGCCCCACCGGATACCGCATCCCGCGGCCGGCGGCGGGCCCGGTTCCGCGCGGCCCGCCGGGGCAGGGGGGCGGGGGGACCTGCCGCTCCCCGGGGCCGGACGCGGCCTGCCCTGCCGCCCGGGCGCGCGCCCGGGCAGCAGGGCAGGCGGGTCGGGACGCCGCCGCCCGGGAGGGCTAGATTCTCGGCCCCGTGGCCCGGTAGCTCAGTTGGTAGAGCACCTGACTGAAAATCAGGGTGTCGGCAGTTCGATTCTGCCCTGGGCCACCACCGCCGCCCCGGCCTTCCCGGCCGTCCCAAGGCAGCCCTTCGCAGGGCCGGTGTGCCGCGCCCGGCTGCCCGGGTGGCCCGGCCCCGCTACTCCTCCACGGTGATCGTGATCCGCTTCGAGACGACGGGCGGATCGTGGGGCACGTGGTTGTGGTCGCCGAGCACGAGCTGGAGGGTATGCCGGCCGGGCGGGAGCTCGAGCGTCGTCTCCGTCTGGCCTCCTCCGAAGTGCAGCACCTTCCCGGGGATCGAAGGCAGCGGCTCGTCGACCGCAGGCAGCTCCGTGTCGATCAGCAGGTGGTGGTGGCCGGTGCCCGGCCGCTCCACGCCTGCCGGCGCGACCCCCATACCGCGGAGGCCGAAGCGCACGGTGACGGGATTGCTCACCGTGTCGCCATCCCCGGGGCTGATGATGTAGAGCTCGGCACCCTCCGGAGCGGGCGCCCGGGTGGCGCTCCCGTCGGCGGATGCCGTCCCAGCCGCACCCGCCGCGAGTGCGAAGGCGAGCAGCCCGCCGAGGAGCGACGCCGCGGAGGCAAGCCCGGGAAGAAGCTGCCGGCGCCTGCCGCTTCGGATCGCCCCCGCCCTCGTGCCGGACGCCCTCCGTCGGCCGTCGTCCGCTTCCGCCATGGAATCGAACCGGATCATGTCGCACCTCCTTCTGTCGGTTTCCCGTCGGGTTCCGACGCTCGTGGACCCCGGCGCAGCGCCCCTGCGCCAGTGGCTCGCCCGGGCTCCCAGCCGAGCGCACGCCGCAGGGTCTCGTAGAGCCGCTCCTCCTCCTGCCGGAAGAAGTGGTCGCTCCCGGGAAGCCTCAGCACCTCGCAGGGTGGGAGCGCCGCGAGCTCGTCGCGAAACCGCGCTTCGTCGAAGGCGAAGTCCGCGTCCCCCGCGACGAAGACCACCGGCGCCGCGACGCCACGGTACGGTCGAAGGGACACGCGGGCCACCGGCGGGCTGATTCCCACCACCCCGTCCACCGGGCACCGGCTGGCGAGCATGCCCGCGAGCACGGCGCCGAGGGAGTAGCCCACCACCAGGACGCCCCCGCCGCCGACCGCCGCGCGGAGCGCCGCCAGGGCCGCCTCGGCAT
>JALSIO010000070.1 GCA_026989995.1 Myxococcales bacterium | reverse complement strand
AGAAGGTCCAGCAGATCCGCGCGCAGCTCGAGCGCTTCATGGACGAGTGGGTCTACCCGGCGGAGCCGGTGGCGGCACGGCAGGTGGAGGAGAGCGGCGATCCGCACCACGAGCCCGAGATCGTGAGGGAGCTCCGCGCCCGCGCCAGGAGCCTCGGCCTCTGGAACCTCTTCCTTCCGGACAAGGAGTACGGGGCCGGCCTCACCAACTTCGAGTACGCGCCCCTCTGCGAGATCATGGGCCGCAGCCCCATCGGAGCGCGGGTGTTCAACTGCAACGCACCCGATACCGGCAACATGGAGATCCTCGCGGAGTTCGGAACCCCGGAGCAGAAGAAGCGCTGGCTCGAGCCGCTGCTCGAGGGGGAGATCCGCTCCTGCTTCTCCATGACCGAGCCCGAGGTCCCGGGCTCCGATCCCACCACCCTGCGAACCCGGGCCGTGCGGGAGGGCGACGAGTACGTCATCAACGGGCACAAGTGGTTCACGAGCGGAGCCTACGGCGCCGCCTTTGCGATCGTGATGGCGGTGACCGATCCCGATGCGCCTCCCCACCAGCGGGCGAGCATGATCATCGTCCCGACCGACACACCGGGCTTCAACCTCGTGCGAGCCGTCTCGGTGATGGGCCACGCCGGCGGCGGCGGACACTGCGAGATCTTCTACGACAACTGCCGGGTGCCGGTGTCCAACCGCCTCGGCCCCGAGCACTCGGGGTTCATGATCGCCCAGGCCCGGCTCGGACCGGGGCGCATCCACCACTGCATGCGCTGCATCGGCATGGCGGAGCGGGCTTTCGAGATCATGTGCCGCCACGCGAACACCCGCTCGGCCTTCGGGAGCCTCCTCGGGGAGAAGCAGTTCGTGCAGGAGTGGATCGCCACGTCGCGGATGGAGATCGACCAGGCCCGTCTGCTGGTCATGAATGCCGCCTGGAAGATGGACCGCTACGGCAAGGCCGAAGCGCGGCAGGAGCTCTCCATGGTCAAGGTGGTGGCGCCCAACATGCTGATGCGCGTCCTCGACCGTGCCATCCAGTGCCTGGGCGCCCTCGGCGTCTCCGACGACACGCCCGTGGCGGCGATGTGGAGGCATTCGCGGGCCCTCCGAATCGCCGATGGCCCGGACGAGGTCCACAAGATGGTGATCGCACGGCGCGAGCTCAAGCGCTTTCGCTGATCCGCGGGCCCGGGAGCCCGTGGGCCGCGCCGGGGCAGGGGGCTAGGCGTCGGCTGCGGCGCCGGGGTGGAGGGGCAGCACCACCCGGAAGACGCTCCCGCGCCCCGGCTCCGATTCGACCTGGATCTCGCCGCCGTGCCGGCGGACGATGTCGTAGGAGATCGAGAGCCCGAGCCCGGTGCCCTTCCCCGGCGGCTTGGTGGTGAAGAAGGGGTCGAAGATCCGGTCGAGGATTCCCGGCTCGATCCCCGGGCCGTCGTCCACCACGCTCACCACGGCCCGTCCCTCCCGCGCCTCGAGGCGGATCTCGATGCTCCCGGCATCACCCACCGCGTCGCTGGCGTTCACGATCAGGTTGAGGAAGACCTGGCGGAGCTGGTCGAGGGAGCCCTGCACGAAGACGGGCCCGCCGGTGTGGCGCCGGACCCGGGTCGCCGGGCCGAGATGGCGGCCGGCGAGGCGGAGCACGCCCTCGAGGAGCTCGTCGAGGCGGAGGAGCTCCAGATCCTCGTCGCCGCCCCGGTGCGCGAACTCCCGCACGTCCCGCACGATGGCCACCACCCGGTCGACGCCCTCCACGGAGTCGCGCAGGAGCTCGTCCACCTCGTCGAAGCGCGCCTCGAGCCCCTCGGCCCCGGCCAATCCACGCACGGCCTGGCGGAGCTCCGCGACCTCGCGCATCAGCTCTCCGAGGTTCGCGCGGACGAAGGCCATGGGGTTGTTGACCTCGTGGGCCACCCCGGCGGCGAGCTGGCCCACCGCCTCCATCTTCTGGGCGTGCCGGAGCTGGGCCTCGAGCTGCTTTCGCTCGGTGACGTCGCGAAGGATGGCCTGGATGCGGCCGTCGTCGAGCATCTTCAGGCTGGTGTCGGTCACGACGACGGCGCCATCCCGCCGCCGGATCCGGCGCTCCTGGAGCACCGCCCGCCCCTGGCCGAGCTCGGCCCAGGGCAGCGGATCGCCGACCTCGCCTTCGAGGAAGTCCCCGAAGCGGAGCCCCGGCCCCTCCCCCTCGCCGAGCCCGAGGAGCTCCCGACCGGCGGGGTTCACGAAGGAGAGCACCCCGCTCGCATCCATGAGCAGGATCCCGTCGGAGGCCTGCTCGGCCAGGATCCGGAAGCGCTGCTCGCTCTCGCGGGCGAGCCGCTCCGCGTCGCGCCGCGCCTGGATCTCGCGCCGGAGCTCCTGGTTCTGGGTGAAGAGCGTGCGGGTCCGCTCGGCGACCTGCTCCTCGAGGCGGGTCCGGTGGTGGAGGAGCGCCCGGTCGCGGTCTTCGATGTGCCCGAGCATCTCGTTGATGGCGTCCACGAGCAGGCCGAGCTCGTCCTCGCCCCGCTTCTCGGCGCGGAGCGCATAGTTGCGCTCCTCCGACACCCGGCGCGCCACGCGCACGAGCTCGCCCACCGGCCCCGACACCGCCCGCTGGAGCCGGGAAGAGAGCAGGAAGGCCAGGGCCAGCGAGGCGCCCATCACCGCGAAGGCGATGGCGGCGTAGCGCGCGAGGAGATCCCGGAAGCTCGCCATCTCGTAGCGGAGGTGGAGTGCGCCGATGCGCTCGCCGTCGAGCACCACCGGCTGCGTGAGCAGCAGGTGGCGGCCCTCGAAGCGGTGGCTCTCCGGCCAGGCGACCTCGCGGCAGGCGGAGCCCTCCTTCTCCGGTGCCCAGGCCGCCAGCACCCGGCCGGAGGCATCCACCAGACAGGCGAGCCCGATCGGGGGCTCTGCCGCCAGCGCCTCGAGCGTGCGCGCGGCGGCGCGCTCGTCGCCGAAGCTCACCGCCGCCCGACTGCTGCGGGCGACCACGCCCGCCACGCTCCGGACCTGGGCGAGCGCATGACCGCGCGCGGTGCCGATCTCGTGGGCCAGGAAGGCACCACACGCGAGCAGGAGCGAGAGCCCGGCAGTGACTCCCGCGATCAGGATCAACTTCCGCTCGAGGGGCAGGTCGCGGAAGGACCACACGGCTACGAGCTCTTCCGGCCCACGAGCCGGGCGAGGCCGAGGAGCTCGGCGTCGATGTGGAGTCCCGCCCGGGCCGCCGCCTCCGGGTTGATCTCGATCCGGATCCGCCCCCCCTCCACCCGCAGGCCGATGATGCCACCACCCTCGGCGAAGCCGTCGACGTCTCCCACCGTGAGGACGGGCTTGCCAGCCACTTCCCGGATCACGCGCCGGTGTCGATGCTCCTCGGCGGAGCTCAGGAAGAGGACGTGGCAGGTACCGACCCCGCCGATGTCCCGGAGCCGACGGACCTCGATGGGATGCCCCCCCACCCGCCTTCCCGCCACGATGCGGTCGAGATTCTCGCCGAAGGGGTCCTCGCCGTACACACACAGGCGGAAGGATCCGCCGAGCGGCAGGGCCCCCTCCGGCCACGACACGAACTTGGCGAACTTGTAGAGGAAGGCGGCCTTCAGCGCGTACTCGCTGACCGCGAGGGGAACCCCCGCCGCCGACGCGGGAAGCCACAGCGCGAACGCGGCGAGAAACACCCCGCCCGGCAGCCTCCGGCTGGCGCGTCGCGCGCCCACACCCCCCCCTTCTCGCCGCCGACGCGATGGGCGTGCCCCGGCGGATCGATCCCTGGATCGGTCGATCGGACGGTAGCTTGACGAATCCCGGGACCTCCCGCCCCGGCCGGGTGCCTCCCGCCACGCACGCCCCCCGGTGGATCCCGGGCTGGCCCGGGCGCGGTCGGGCTCGTCCCTTCGCCCGACAAGGCCTAAGGTTTTGCGAGCGGGCTGCCGCAAGGGGGCATGGGGGGAGGGTTGATCGCCGCCGCGCCGCGTCACGTCCTCGTCAGCCTGCTCGCCTGGGGGCTTCTTTCCGCTGGGAGCCCGGGCGCCGCGGAGCCCCCGGCGGACGCCGCCTCCGATCCCCCGGACCTCGCCGCGCTGTCGCTGGAGGAACTCCTCTCCCTCGAGGTCACCTCGGTCTCCAGGCGCAGCGAGCGGATCTCCGACGCCCCCGCCGCCGTCTACGTGCTGACCGCCGAGGACATCCGCCGCTCCGGGGCCACCAGCATCCCCGAGCTGCTCCGGATGGTTCCGGGGGTCCAGGTCGCGCACATCGACGGGAACAAGTGGGCCATCTCGGCGCGCGGACTCGCCGAACGCTTCGCGGACAAGCTCCTGGTACTGATCGACGGCCGAAGCGTGTATACGCCGCTCTTCGGCGGGGTCTTCTGGGACGTGCAGGATACGCTGCTCGAGGACATCGACCGCATCGAGGTGATCCGAGGTCCCGGCGGCACGCTGTGGGGCGCCAACGCGGTCAACGGGGTGATCAACATCATCACCCGGGGGGCCTCCGAAACCCAGGGCGGCCTGGTGGTGGCCGGCGGAGGCGACCGGGAACGGGCCTTCGGGGCCGTCCGCTACGGAGGCCGGCTCGGAGAGCGGTTCCACTACCGGGCCTTTGCCAAGTACTTCGACCGCGAGCCCTTCGTGACCGAGGACGGAGACGAGGCCGAAGACGGCTGGAATCAGCTCCGCGGCGGGTTCCGGGTGGACGGGGATCTCGGACCGGATGCCGAGCTCACCGTGCAGGGAGACCTCTACGTCGGAAACTCGGGCGGAACCGGCGGGGACCTCTTCCTCCGGGGATTCGAGGACCAGGGGGTGGTGAACCGGCCCGTGCGGAACCGCGAGGATGTCGCGGGTGGGAACCTCCTCGGCCGGATCCGGCACCGGATCTCGGACACCGCGAGCTTCCAGGCCCAGGCCTACTTCGACCGCACCACCCGGAAGGGCTACTACTTCGACGAGAGCCGGAACATCCTCGACCTCGACATCCAGCACCAGTTCCGGCTCGGCGACCGCCAGGAGGTGGTCTGGGGCGCCGGCTACCGCTTCGGTTGGGATGCCTTCCGCGGCCGGAACATCGTCGCCCTCGACCCCAGCCACCGCTCGGACCACCTGTTCAGCGCCTTCCTCCAGGACGAGATCGAGCTCCTGGGGGAGCGGCTCTGGGTCACCGCCGGCTCCAAGATCGAGCACAACAGCTACACCGGAACCGAGGTGCAGCCCAGCCTGCGATTCCGCGCGCGCCCGCTCGAGGGCCACACCCTCTGGGGCGCGGTCTCCCGGGCGGTGCGAACACCCACGCGGGCGGACGAGGACATCGTCTTCAACGTGAACACCACCGTGCCCCCGCCGCCCGGGGCCACCCTGCTCCCCCCGCCCGTGGAGGTGGCGCCGGGGGTCTTCGTCCAGCCGCCGCCCATCGCGCTCACCGATCCCTTCCCCCTGAACCTGGTCCTGCGCGGAGATCGGCGCCTGCGGTCGACGGTGCTGCTCGCCTACGAGCTCGGCTACCGCTTCCAGCCGACCCCGAGCTCCTGGCTGGATCTCGCGGTCTTCGTCAACGACTACCGACGGCTCGGACGGACCACCCGGGGAAGCGTCTCGCAGGTCCTCGTTCCGATGCCTCCCTTCGTGACCATCCAGGGGACCCTGCGACTCGCCACCCACGTGGACGGGCAGATCTACGGCGGCGAGGTCTCCGGCGGCTGGCAGGTCACGGAGCGATGGCGGGTGCAGGGGAGCTACTCCCTCCTCAAGCACGACCTCTCGGTGGACCGGAGCAGTTTCGACCCGGAGGAGATCCCCGACGTCTTCGGCGGCCGCGCGCCCACCCACCAATTCCACCTGCGCTCCTACCTGGACCTCCCCGGGCGTCTGCAGCTCGACGCCGCCGGCTACTGGGTCGGCAACCTCGCCACGGGAAGCGT